>JAMWCB010000131.1 GCA_023819605.1 Candidatus Omnitrophota bacterium | reverse complement strand
GTGGCAGGCGATTAAGGACATAATCGTCCAGCACCATGGAACGGATCTGGTGCATTTTTTTTATCACCGGGCACTGGAGATGAACAATCAGGATCAGGGAGCCGTTCATTCCGACGATTTTCGCTACCCGGGGCCGCGGCCGCAGTCAAAAGAAGCCGGGATCGTCATGCTGGCGGACGCGGCGGAAGCGGTCACCCGCGCCATGCCGCAACCGACGCCGGCGAAAATCCGCGACGTCGTGGCGCAAATCGTGAATAATAAATTTATTGACGGCCAGTTAGAAGAATGTCCGCTGACGTTGAAAGAATTGCACGTGATTATCGGGGTTTTTTGCCACATTTTAAACGGTATTTATCATACGCGGGTAGCGTATCCGAACAAACAGGAAATCAGTCATGAACAGGATTCTGATCCGGAATTGGCAGAAAAAAATGCCGGTGAACCGCCGCAAATTAGAAAAAACGGCACGCCGCGTCCTTGAAGCCGAAGGGGTGGACGGCGCGGAACTGAGTATCCTCGTCGTTGATGACGCGCATATGGCGGTTTTCAACCGGCAGTACCGCGGGAAGAACCGGCCGACCGATGTATTGGCGTTTCGCCTGCAGGATGCCGCGGCAGACGGTGTCCATCCGGAACTGCTCGGCGATGTCGTGATCAGCGCCGAGACGGCGCGGCGCACGGCGGCGGAAGTCCGCGCAACGGCGGACGAAGAACTCGCGTTATATTTGATTCACGGGATTTTGCATCTGCTGGGCTATGACGATACGCGTAGTGCCCCGGCGCGGGCGATGAACCGCAGACAAAAGGAGTTATTGGCGCAGTATGGATAAGCGGCGTTTAATGGATAGTTTCAATTATGCGATCGAAGGCTTGACCTATGTGCTGAAAACGCAGAAAAATATGCGTTGGCATTTGCTGGCGGCGATTATTATTGTGATGCTCGGGTTGTACTATGATTTGACGAAAACGGAATTATTGCTGCTTTTTTTAACGATCAGCCTTGTTTTTGTCACGGAAATGATCAATACCGGCGTGGAGCTGATCATTGATCTGATTACCAAGGAATTTCATCCGCTGGCCCGGATCATCAAAGATGTGTGCGCCGGCGCGGTGTTGGTTGCGTCGTTGAACGCGCTCTTTGTGGGGTATATTCTTTTTGTCGCCATGGTCCCGGCGCATTCGATTCAGAACGGGATTAATTATATCCGCGCCAATCCGTTGCATATTTCATTTTTTTCCCTGTTCCTGGTGCTGGTCATCGTCATTTATACGAAATTGAAATTCGGCCGGGGAAAACCGCTGCGCGGCGGGATGCCGTCCGGCCATTCCGCGTTGGCGTTTTCCATGTGGATTGTGGCGGTTTTTTTAGCGGAAAGCCAACTGGTGATTTTTTTGGTGTTTATTTTGGCGCTGCTCGTGGCGCAGAGCCGCATTCGCCCCGGCTATCATTCATTGAAGGAAGTTATTGCCGGCGCGGGGGTGGGCATCGGCGTCACCGGCATTATTTTCATGCTCGTGTTCCGGCGGTAAACATTATGGCGATCGTCAAAACCGATGGGATTGTATTGCATCGCGCCGATTATCGCGAGACGAGTTTTCTGGTGCGGTTGATGACCGCCGATTACGGCAGGATTTGTGTTCAGGCAAAAGGCGCGCGTCGCCAGAAAGGGAAATTCGGCTCTTCCTTTTTGGCCGGCAGCCGTAATACCGTGGTTTTTTATGAAAATGCGCACGCTGCTCTGCACATCCTCAGCCAGGCGGATATGGCGGAGCCGTTTGCACGGATTTCCTGTTCTTTGGACCGGTTCAGCTATGCGGCGTATTTTTTGGAACTTGTCGACAGTGTCCTGCCGTGGGATGAGCCGAATCGTTCGGTGTACGATTTGCTCCATAACTGCTTGCATTTTTTAGACCAGGCGGATATAATAGAGGGCATTCTGCCGCTGTTTGAAGTGAAATTTTTGAGCCTTTCCGGTTTTAAACCTCGATTGGACAGTTGCGTGCATTGCAGCCGGATCATCGACGACGAGAGCCGGTTCAGTTATCGTTTCGGCGGTTTGTTGTGCGCGCGTTGTTACGATAACGATGCGCAGGCGCATGCGATATTGAAGGGAACGATCGCTTCCGTCAACCATCTGGAATCGATACCGGTGGACAGAATCGGGATTTTCCGCATGGACGGCCCCATTCGCGCGCAGATGTGCCGGTTGTTGCGTGATTTCATCGATTTTCACTTTGGACGGCAGTTCCGTTCATTGCAGTTTCTTAACAAAGTGAGGTTCGCGTATGCCTGAGGTTTCGATGGATGCCGTGGTGGCACTTTGCAAACGGCGGGGGTTTGTTTTTCAAAGTTCGGAAATTTACGGCGGGCTGGCCAGTACGTGGGATTACGGGCCGCTGGGCGCGGAATTAAAACGCAATGTAAAAAACGCCTGGTGGAAATCCGTGGTGCAGCAGCGCGATGATATGGAAGGTTTGGACGCGGCGATCCTCATGCATCCGGCGGTCTGGAAAGCGTCCGGGCATTTGGACGGTTTTACCGATGCGCTGGTCGATTGCAAAGGGTGCAAAAAACGTTTTCGCGCCGATCATCTGCCGGGACAGGGAGCGCAGCGCAGCTGTCCGGAGTGCAAAGCGGTCATTGATTTGGAAAAAACACCGCCGCGGCCGTTTAATCTTATGCTGAAAACGCACCTGGGCGCCGTGGAAGATGAGAGTGCGGCCACGTACATGCGCCCGGAAACCGCGCAAGGTATTTTTGTCAATTTTTTGAACGTGATCAATTCCCGGCATCGCAAACTGCCGTTCGGGATCGCGCAGATCGGTAAAAGTTTCCGCAATGAAATTACGCCGGGAAATTTTACTTTCCGCACGCGGGAGTTTGAACAAATGGAAATAGAATATTTCGTCCGTCCGGAAGCGGCGGACGAGGCGTATCACCGTTGGATCGCCGAACGCCGGCAATGGTATCTGGATTTAGGGATGCGCCCGGAGAAAGTGCGGTTGCGGCCGCATGCCGCAGATGAGTTGGCGCATTACGCGCAGGCCTGCACGGACATCGAGTATGCATTCCCGTTCGGCTGGTCGGAGCTGGAGGGTATCGCCAACCGGCGCGATTTCGATTTGCGGCAGCACGCTGAACACAGCGGCAAGGATTTGACCTATTTCGACCAGGCGGATGGCGGGCAGCGGTTTATTCCGTACGTGATCGAGCCGTCCGGCGGGGTTGACCGGGCGGTGCTGGCGTTTCTGGCCGACGCCTACCGCGAGGAAGAGGTTAAAGGCGAAACCCGCGTGGTGTTGGGGTTGCACAAAGAGTTGTCACCGTGTAAAGTCGCCGTGCTGCCGCTGCTGAAAAAACGTCCGGAATTGGTGGAAATGGCAAAAAAAATAACCAGTAGCTTTAAAAAACACTTTGTAGTAAAATATGACGACACAGCGGCAATCGGTAAACTGTACCGCCGCCAGGATGAGATCGGCACGATGTATTGCGTGACGGTCGATGTGCAGTCGTTGGACGACGGGCAGGTAACCGTGCGGTATCGTGATACGATGCTGCAGGACCGCGTGGCGGCAGACCGGCTTTTCGATTATTTTCAAACAAAGGGATTGATCGGCAATTGAAAGGAGGATTTTGGTTCGTATGGCGCAAAAATATGTATATTCATTTGGTGGCGGTAAGGCGGACGGCAATGAAAGCATGAAAAATTTGCTGGGAGGCAAGGGGGCTAATCTGGCGGAAATGGCCGGGCATCCGGATTTGGCGTTGCCGGTTCCTCCGGGCTTCACGATAACAACGGAAGTATGCACGTACTATTACGAGAATAAACGCAAGTATCCCGACGGCCTGAATGAGCAGCTGGAAAAAGCCCTGAAGAAGGTCGAATCGATTATGGAAAAAAAATTCGGCGATCCGGACAATCCGCTGTTGGTGTCCGTGCGCTCCGGCGCGCGCCGGTCGATGCCCGGCATGATGGAAACCGTGCTTAATGTCGGCCTGACCGAGCGGACGCTTCCCGGTTTGATCAAACAGACCAAGAATCCGCGTTTTGCTTATGATTCCTACCGGCGGTTGATTATGATGTATTCCGACGTCGTTATGGAAAAAGCCGCGGGGATCGAGCCGGAACGCGATGATAGTGGCATTCGTAAGCAGTTGGAAAAAATCATGCACGGTATGAAGAAACAAAAGGGCGTTGAAAATGATACGGATTTGAATGTTGATGACCTCAAAAAACTCTGCGGGATGTTTAAGCAGCGCATTAAAGAAGTATTGAAAAAAGAATTTCCGGACGATCCGAAGGAGCAATTGTGGGGAGGGATTGGCGCGGTATTTTCTTCCTGGAACGGCAAACGCGCGATCGCCTATCGGCGTATTGAAAATATTCCTGATGAGTGGGGCACGGCGGTTAATGTGCAATCAATGGTTTTTGGAAATATGGGCGACGATTCGGCGACCGGGGTGGCGTTCACGCGCAATCCCGGCACCGGCGACAAGAATTTTTACGGCGAGTACCTGGTCAACGCCCAGGGGGAAGACGTGGTCGCCGGTATCCGCACGCCGGCGCCGATTAATGAATCTTCCAAGAGCGAACACAACGCGGCGCTAGTCAGCCTGGAAAAAGCCATGCCGAAAGCATATAAGGAATTGTTTGATATCCAAAAGCGTTTGGAAAAACATTACCGCGATATGCAGGATATCGAATTTACCATTGAGCGGGGAAAACTGTTCATGCTGCAATGCCGCGTCGGCAAACGCAACGGCCCGGCGGCGGTGAAGATGGCCATGGATATGTTCAAAGAAAAGTTTATTACCAAGGAAGAAGTAGTCGGGCGGGTGTCGCCGAGCCAGCTGGATGAATTGCTGCATCCGATTCTCGATCCGAAGGCGGAGAAAGAACAGAAGCCGCTGGCGAAAGGCCTGCCGGCCGGGCCGGGCGGCGCGACCGGGATGGTGGTCTTTTCCGCGGCGGATGCGGTTGCCTGGGCGGAAAAAGGGAAAAAAGTTATTCTGGTGCGCGAAGAAACCAGCCCGGAAGATGTCGAGGGTATGCGCGCGGCAAAAGCGATTCTGACGGCGCGCGGCGGCATGACCTCGCACGCGGCGCTGGTCGCCCGCGGGTGGGGAAAGTGCTGTATCGTCGGCTGCGGCGCGATTGAGATCGATCATGAACGTAGAATCATGCGCGTCGGTTCTACAACGATTAAAGAAGGCGAATGGCTGTCCTTGAACGGTTCCCGCGGCAATGTCTATGAAGGCAGCCTCCCGATGATTGATCCGGGCCAGGAAAATACCGTGTTGCTCGATTTTCTGAAAGTTTGCGACTCGATCCGCACGCTGAAAATCCGCACCAACGCCGATACGCCGGAAGACGCTAAACGCGCGCGGATTTTTGGCGCCGAGGGCATCGGATTGTTCCGGACAGAACATATGTTTTACGGTGAAGGCACGGAAGCGGCATTATTTTTGTTGCGGAAGATGATTGTTTCGGAAACGGCCGAGGAACGGCGCAGCGCCTGTAACGAGCTTTTCGTGCATGTAAAAAAAGATATCAAGGGTACCTTGGCGGCGATGGAAGGTTTCCCGGTGACGATTCGTCTGCTCGATCCGCCGCTGCACGAATTTGTGCCGAAGGATCCGCAACAGCAGGCGCAGTTGGCGAAAAGCCTGCAGATCAGCCGGGAAGTTTTCGATAAACGCGCCGCGGCTTTACATGAAAGCAATCCGATGATGGGCCACCGCGGCGTCCGCCTGGGCGTAACCTATCCGGAAGTCACGGAGATGCAGGTGCGCGCGATTTTGGAAGCGACGGCGGAGTTGCTGCAGGAAAAAAAGAAGGTCACGCCGGAAATTATGATTCCGGTGGTCTGCACGGTTAAAGAACTCGATGATCAGTATACGCTCATTGACCGTGTTTACCAGGAAGTGTTGAAGAAATACGGGGTAAAGAAAATTCCGCATCTGGTCGGCACCATGATTGAAATACCGCGGGCAGCCCTGACGGCCGGCGAAATCGCCCGGCGCGCGGAATTTTTCTCGTTCGGCACCAACGATTTGACGCAGATGAGCTTCGGCTTCTCGCGCGACGATATCGGCGGCTTCCTGCCGGATTATTTAAACAAGTCGATTTTGCCGGATGATCCGTTTCAGACCATCGACCAGGATGCGGTGGGTGAATTGATTAAGATCGGCATTGAGCGCGGCCGCGCGACGCGCCCGGATTTGAAAGTGGGCATCTGCGGCGAACACGGCGGCGATCCGAGCAGCATCGCCTTCTGCCATAATGTCGGGATGACCTACGTCAGTTGTTCGCCGTTTCGTGTGCCGATCGCCCGGTTGGCGGCGGCGCAGGCGGTGTTGGCGGCGCGGGCGAAACAAACGGTGAAAAAAACGGCGAAGAAAGGGAAATAGCCGGATGGTGATGGATCCGATCCGACTCTATTTGCGGGATATCAAAAATATTCCGCTCTTGACACCGGAAGAAGAAGGCAAGGTCGCGCGAAAAGCCCAAAAGGGCGATGCGGAAGCGTATAAGCTGATGATTCGTTCGAATCTGCGCTTAGTCGTGAATATTTCCAAAAAATACAGCTTTCTCGGGGTGCCGATTACG
>JAMWCB010000130.1 GCA_023819605.1 Candidatus Omnitrophota bacterium | reverse complement strand
GCAAAAAAGAATCGGCGGCCCGCAAATCCGCGACGGCCGAAAAGGACAACACCGCGCACATCGCCGACACGGCCGCATACCAAACCAAAGATTTAACTTCCACAGGATCCCCCATCATCATAATTTCCCCCGCATTCACTTCTCCCCCGACGTTACGGACAACCTCCCCCAATATAATTGCGCTTCACCCGCAACGATCTTTCGTAAAAAATTTCCACAATAGAATCAAGTATAGCACAGATACCCGTTAATAGCACGGCGGGGGCACCGTACAGTTGCCTGTAAACGTGCCCCCGCGGTGTTATTGCTCTAACTTAGAATATTTTGAAAAATATACCTGCCCTGGACATTACGCCTGTTTGGCAGCTTCGACCAGCGACCCGCGGCGCTGAAACGATGCGCGCCATATCGCGCTGTTTTCTGCCGTAATTTTTTCTGCCGCTAGCGACTGATTTAATTTCGATGCAAGAGTTTCACCATTTTTGAGCATAAACGTCCCCATGGCCTGCGTGTTGCGGTTCAAGGCGATTGCCGCGATGTTACTAAAATTATAAATTTCTTGGGCATCTGCACTTGTCATTTTCTCTAACGTATCAGCAGATAAAGGAACATACAAAACATCTTCCACTCCGGCTAAGAACAGCTGTGCCAACTCTTTCGATTGCATAAAGATAACGGATATTTTATTTCTGTCGATGTTAGCGTTAACCAACTGCTGTTCATTACCGTTAACAACCTGGATAAAATCAGCGTCAAGACCTTGCGCCACAAAAAACTGTTTCACCGTGCCATCAAAACCATCAAGCATACCGTTCTCCCCGGCATTAATAACCTGAAAAGGTGAAACTATTTCACTATTTTTAATTCGTTGTAACAAAATTGTGCGCTGTTCCCCGTCTAAACCGGCCAACGCTTCCGCAAAAACCGCTAACAGGTCCAGGGCATTACCCTTTAAACTCGCCAGATCGACCGCCGCAATATTCGGCTGTACCTTATTATCGATGGCGGTTTTCAACTCATTCTGAATTTGCGCGACAAGATCTCTCTTCGCCATAGCGTTTATGTATGCCTTACGATTGGCAATCAGCGCATTCCGCCGGTCAACCTGCTGCCCCTCTACCAAATGCGCCAACTTCCGGATATCGGTATCGCGCAGCTGCTTTAACTGTTCCAACGTCAATTCCTCATTAGCCATGGCCTCTAATGCCGCATCGGTAAATATAGCCCGCAGTTGTTCTTCTGTCATCAAACGGACATCTATCGATGCGCGCACCAAATTGGGCGCTGCCATCGTCAATTGCGCTTCAATCGTCGCACGGTTTGCCGCGCGGACTGCGTCCTGCTGATCAGCAGAATATAACGCGCTTTCCTTCTTAATAATGTCCCGGTGATCGTCCGGATAGTTTTGGTTTATCCCCGCTGCCTGTGTTGTTTTTGCTTCCTTTAATTCATGGAACAACGCTTGTTCAGCCACTTTTTTTTCGTTGTGACGCTGTTCCGGACTCAAACGCTGTGCGGTGATATTCAATACAGTTTTTCCGTCTTCCTGCGTCACATGATCTAAAGAAAAGCGCTCGGATCCTTCGACCACAGCCGGCACCACACGCACCTGAATTGAACCATTTTTAAGTCCTTCTTTCACGTCATTTATTAACGCCTGTTCCTCATTAAATTCGTCCTCCGTAATCGTTGCGTTTGCACGCGCCACATTAATTGTCGTCTGACGATCTTCAATGAGCTGGTTCACCGCCGCTAAATCAACCGCATCGGTTTCCGGAGTCAACAATCTTCCCAACTCACGCGCCCGCGTTTGCAACCGTAATAATTCCCCAGACACAAAATTTCCTTCAGCATCTGTATAATTACCGATCGCCGGGGCATTTTTGATCGCTGTTTCCAACTGCGTAAGCAAATCATTCAACTTATTATCCCTCAGCACGTTTTGGGTCGTGTCTAAAATTTTCTGTTTGGTTGCAGAAGGATTTTGGTTTAAAAACAAAGTTAAATCCGCTATCGCCGCACCCGTGGCTTCATCCGACTGGGTATTCTGCCTCACCGTAAGCGCTGCCAACAAATTAGTTAATTTATTCCGCGCATCAGCATCAGTTACAGCCGCGGGCAAAGCCACATTATCCACCACTGCTTTCTGCAATGACGGAACAAGGCTTACATCCGCTGCCTGCGCCGGCGCGGTGACAAATGCCACCCCCAGTAATCCAAGTATCCCCACCACACTTACCATTCGCTGCCACATTCTTACCTTCACGTTGACCCTCCTTCTTTTTCCTCGTTTATTTATAACAAATTATCGGATAACGAAAAATTTTCAACAAGTATAGCATACCGATTTATATTTTGCAAGGCAACGACTGAGAAAAAATATTGACGTAACATAAATAAATACATTCTATTACAAACATCATCGCGCCGTTCCTTTCGGAAGTTTTTCCAAAAATTCATCCAGGCGCGATTTTTCACCCCGCATTAACTGGAAATAACGGTTACCTTCATTGGTCGTGATGCGCGGAGTAATCACCAAATACGAAACACCCCGCTGCCGGAACAAGGCCGTCATCTGGCGCGTATGAAAACCGCCGGTCACCAGCGCGATCGCCTTCTGCTTTTTTTCTGCTAAAAGACGGATGGTATTTTCCGTCATCGCGTCGTCGCGCTCCGAGGCGACGCGGTAAAAATCCACCCAGGCGGGAATGTATACGTCCAAATAGGTTATATCTGTTGACAAGTCAAACGTTATTGAAAAACGTGCCAATTGTTCGCGCAAAAACGACAAAAAACGTTCGGTTTTTAAATCATCCTTATATTGATTATAAAAAGCTAAATCCCGATTGACCATTTTAATTTCAATCATCCGGTCCATAACTTTTAACCCGCGCGCCAATATATCCAATTCTTTTTGTTCGGCGTTTTCATACACTTTCTGCCGCAACGCGGCATCGACATCGTCCAATTCGCTGAACAATTCCGCATCCTGAATGCCGTCGTATTCCTGCGAGTAATCGATATACGCTTTCAGATTCGGGTAGCCGGCAAGGTCAAGATTATTCTTTGCGGCCAGCGCGTACATTTCCGAGAGAAACGCCGCTACCGGCAGCGTGCCGTTTCGGACCAATTCGCCCTTATCAAAGAGGGCCTGCATATCTTCGGGAGCCGCTGCGCCGGATACTGCGGACATTAATTCCCCGCGTTCCCGCTCGGCTTTAGTAAAATCAATGGATTTTTCCATGTCCAGCACCGTGCGATAGCGCCGAAAATTCGGATAGCTGTCCTTCTGAATCCCCGCATCTTTCATCTGCTCTTCCATAAAAAGACAATAATCATTTAAGGAAATTTTCTCTTTCTCAAAACGTATTTTCTCCGCGTCCAAAAACAGGAGCCGCTCGTTATATAGATGGGGTTTTAAACGCGCGATTGCCGAATTCAGCATCAAAAAATGCAACTTCGTTTCATTCTTAAACGGCAAGGATGTTTTATACTGCTTCATCGTTTCTTCATACAGCTTCTGGTCATCAATGCCGAAAAGCTCCAAGGGATATTCCGTACCGCGGGAAATCACCAGCGCTTCCGGCCCGGCCATGCGCGATTCGCGCATAAAAATATCCGTAGCCTGGTACCGAATATCATCATCGGGAAAAGATTCAAAATCCTCGGTCGGCACCCGTGCCCATTCCCCCTCGATACCGGCGATCGTCACTCCATATTCCTGCACCAGCCGATCCAATATATTCATAATGTTGCGCTGGCAATCATAATTGCCGTGCGCGTCCTGAATATACACAATGACCTTCTCCGGATCGGCTTTATGCACTTCTTTTACCTTGCCCCAATCCGCCGGAATATTGAATTGAAAAATATCTTTAATCACCGGCTCCGCGGGAACGGCCGGCACGGTTTTTCCGCCGACGGCTGGCGCCGCAAATCCGAAAATATCCTCTTCGGTATCCAGGAAATCCATATCCTCAGCGTCGATTACCGGCGCTGCCGCCCGCGTATCCTGCGCCCAGAGCGCCGGCGTGCCGACAACCAAACCAAACAGGCATGAAAACGCAACAATATGAAAAAAAACCAGATAAGAATTCAATTTGTTGCCCGACGAATGCGTAGTAGTTCGCCCCATGTGTACACTCCCCTATTTTATTTAACCTATTGTAGAATATAGAATAGAGATACCATGGAAACCGGTTATTGTCAAGGGAAGGACGAGGGAAAAAACCGAGGGACGATAGACGAGGGACGAAGGACGCAGGTGCAAGAACGGAAGACCAAGAGACGAGAAAACCCGCTGGACGAAGGACGAGAAAAAAAGTGACCAGTGCCATGTAATAAGTGATGAGTGAAAAATGAAAAAACGATAGGCGACGGAAAAAAAACCCGGCTGGACATGGCGAACCATGCCCAGCCGGGGTACGGAACTGTTTAAACAATATACGATGTTACGCCGAACGCGCGGTCACGCGCAAAATCAAGTTTTCCTTCGGCAAATCAGATATCGGAATATATTTCGCCGCTCCCAGACCGCCGGCAAGAATTCCGTTGAAATCATCCAGATCCGTGTCGCTGACATTAATATTGAGCGTTTTCAGAATGCCAGCCACCACGGCTTTTTGACGATTATCGATCTTCTGACCGGAATCCCCGAACAAGAATGCGCGCACGCCTTCCAACATCATCATGTCCACGTTTGCCACATTGAATGCTAATTCCGCTTCACTAACCGTGCTCTGGGTAATGCTTACCCCCTCTTGACGGGCACTGCTTATCACCGTCTGAATAGCTCCTTGCGAGTTTCTACTATCGAAGTCAATATAATGCACTGCCTGCAGATTATAACCTTCTGCCTTCAAGACGTTATACGCCATCTGTTGCACGGAAACAGGCTTTGCGCCGGCTTCTGTGGCCAACGCATCCGATTGCTGTTCGACAATCGTCACATTGCTCATATCCAGACCCAATTCCGTCAATACCGAACGAGGATTAGCCTCCGCTAAACTTTCAGGAACCATAACGATAATCTTATTATTTTTGCTCACCAAATTAAACACATCCTTGCTGACCAAGCCGGTTATATTGAAATCTACCTTCCCGTTTTCCTCAGTGCCGTCCCTTTGATGAATCAAAGTCGCCAGATTAATGACAATCGCGTTTTCACCGCGCACATTCGGCTCTTTGCGCTCCACAGTAGTCGTGAGCGCATCCGCGGTCAACGGCGCGCTTTGCTGGTTCTGCACTGCGCTCAATACCACGGCGAGAGCTTTTCCGTCCAGATTATTCGTCTGCCCCGCGTTATCCGCCAATATCGAAGCACTGCCCTTCGGCGCGAGTTCTGATATGGCTTGACGTGCCTTATCATTGTTCGCATCCTGCGATACTGAATAGACTGATATCTTCACCTGTCCATTCGCCGTGAAGTCAATATTCACGCCGATACTGTTCGCCTGATAATCACCGGGGTTTATTTCAATAGCCGCAACCTGCGATTCAGAAATACCGGCAGCTGCCACCGCCTGCCGCAACGCCGAAGGCGCTTGATCTATTTTCAAACTAACCACCGCATTAGGTTGTGCGACGTTCACCTGCAGGACAGCCGCTATCACGTTTTGTCCCGATTCAGCCATCTGCTTGTTTAAACTCTGTGACACGGCCTGCGCCTGGGACTGAGTCACTGCCGTCTGCAGTTGACCGGACGATGCCTGTGCAGAAAGCACTGCAGATCCGGCAGCAAGCATAGACTGCGAAGCCGCTGTTTCGATACTATTTGCTAAGTCGTCCTTTTTATTACTGATCGCCGCCGGCATCTCCTCCAGCCCATTCACCAATTCTGCCCTTGCCTCTTGGCGCGCATCGGCACTCGTATCAGCTGAAACCGCGCGGATATACGTAGCAACCAGACCCTGCAACTTCGGCTTAGATTCCTGCACTTCCGTAGCGGTACTGTCAACGTCTGTTGTCATCTGCAAACCACGATCCGTCACGCTTGCGGAAATCTTCGCAAGCGGTGTCGCGACTGTGCCCTGGCTGGCTAAGGTGCTCACCACCGTTTCTGCAACAGCGGTCGCATCGGCGACGCTCATACTCTGGGGCGCAGCACGCACAATTGCTGCCTTTACTGTATCGACGCTCACATCACCCGTCATCACCGCGCTCGTTACCGCTTCCGCAATCTTCGCCTTCACTTCACTATTCGTGGACAATGCCGGCGCTTTCGCTGTTACTGCCGTCTCCACCGCGCTGATCACCGGCGCTGACACTAATGCCTGGCTTTCCAGTTTGCTTACCACCGCGCTTGCCACCGCCATCGCCTGCGGCTCGCTCATCGTCGTATCAGCCTGCATAATCGCGGTCTTTACTGTGCTTATATCCACGCTGTTGCCCGTTACCACCGCGTCCTGTATCGCAGTCGCTACTTTATCCTGCACTTCCGTCGCTACGCCCGCGCTCGCCACCGCTGCCTTCACCGGCGCTACATCCGCTTTCACCAATGCCACCACCGGCGCTGACACTAATGCCTGGCTTTCCAGTTTGCTTACCACCGCGCTTGCCACCGCCATCGCCTGCGGCTCGCTCATCGTCGTATCAGCCTGCATAATCGCGGTCTTTACTGTGCTTATATCC
>JAMWCB010000009.1:19245-30779 GCA_023819605.1 Candidatus Omnitrophota bacterium | reverse complement strand
GTCCAACTTTGCCAAAATCCGGCATTTTCAAACGGCCGCCTGGCGTCAGGAGCAATGTCTGCCGGAATTGACGAAGTGTTTTTCCCTGCTCGCGCCGCTGGCCGCCGCGCATCCGTTGACCGCTCCTCCGCCGGCCGGGCCGAAAGGGATTATGATTATTACTTCGGATGAGGGCTTTCTCGGAGAATTTAACGGCGATATTTTACGCGCGGCGCTGGCCGAAAAAAAATCGCCGGAAGACGATTGTATCGTTCTGGGGGAACGCGGCGCCCTGGCGCTGGAAGAACGCCGCCAACCGTACGCTTTTTTTTCACAGGCCGCCGGCCGGCGGGATTACGAAACGGCGGTTGCCGTCAGCGGGTTTCTGTTTAAAGAATTTCTTCGCCGGCGGTACCGCCAGGTGGTTATTTTTTATGCGGGCTTGGAATCGGCGGTAAGCTGGCGGGTGCGGTGTCAACGCGTGCTGCCGTTGCCGGCCGGTGCGCCGGCGGCCAAACACGCGAGCGAATTGCTCATCGAACCTTCTGCCGAAAGCGTGCTGCAGGGGCTGGCCCGGTTGTACCTGCAGGCGGCAGTATTCGGCATATTCCATGCCGCGCAGGCGGCCGAATATGCCGCGCGGCTGATGTATCTTGAACGCGGCGACCAGGAGTTGGCGCAGCGAAACCGCCAATTGCGGCAACAATTTTTTAAACGCGCGCAGGTAATTGCGGAGAAGAATATCCGTGAAAATCTGGCGGCGAAACTCTTGCAGGAGCGGGCGCATGGCAGAAGCGGGTAAGGTCAGCGGCGTTTTCGGCGCGATTGTCGAGGTAACCTTGCGTCCGGATGTGCAGGCAGGGCCGCACCACATTGTGCGGGTGCGCGATATCCGCGGCCGGCAGATAACGCTGGAGTTGGCGGAACGCCGGCCGGATAACGTCTGCCGCTGTATCGCCCTCTCCTCGACGTTCGGGTTGCAGCGCAATGCGGTGGTGGAAATTACCGGGGAAGTGTTGAGCGTGCCGCCGGCGAGTTCTTTGTTCGGCCGGGTCGTTAATGTCCTGGGAGAACCCATCGACGGCAAAGGCGCCCTGCCGGCGGCGGAGAAAATTCCCGTGCACGGCGCGCGCCGGAAACGCTCGATTCAGGATATGACCGTGCGCCTGCGGAATAATTATGAACTGATGGAAACGGGCATCAAAATAATCGATTTGTTGTTTCCGTTTATCCGCGGGTCAAAAACCGGCATCCTCGGCGGCGCGGCGCTCGGAAAGACAATGCTGATTTTGGAAATTATCCATAATGTGATTCACCGGCACCAGGGGGTCTGTATTTTTAGCGGCGTGGGAGAACGTATCCGCGAAGGCAACGAATTATACCACGAATTCGTCGAACGGGATTTGTTGAAGAATTCCATCTTATTGTTCGGGCAGATGAACGAGTCGGCGGGGGTGCGTTTCGAAAGCGCGCATTCCGGCGTGGCTTTGGCGGAGATGCTCCGCGACGAGGGGAAAAATGTGCTTTTTTTTATCGATAATATTTTCCGCTTTGCCCAGGCCGGCAGCGAGTTATCCGCGCTCCTCGGGCGCATCCCTTCCGAAACCGGTTATCAGCCGACCTTAACCAGTGAAATCGGCGAGTTGCACGAACGCATCGATTCGTTCGGCAGCGGCAGCATTACCAGTGTGGAAGCGATTTATGTCCCGTCGGACGATCTGACCGATCCGGCGGTCGTGACGATTTTCAGCCATTTGAATTCTATCCTGAGTTTGTCGCGCAGTCACGCGCAAAAAGGCGTCTATCCGGCGGTGCATCCGCTGGAATCTTTTTCCGGGCATTTGTCGGCGAAAATCATCGGCGACGCGCACTACGCGATTTCGCAGGAAGTGCTGCGTTATTTTCAGCGGTACGAAGAATTGCAGCGCATCGTATCGTTGATCGGCAAGGGCGAATTAAGCGCGGAGGAGAAGATTCTCTATGAGCGCGCGGCAAAGCTGCGCAATTTTTTGACGCAGCCGTTTTTTACGGTCGAGCATTACACCGGGCGCTCGGGCGTTTTTGTCAGTTTGGAAGAAACGCTGGCCGGTTGCCAGGAAATTTTAAGCGGACGGCTGGATGATCTGGGAGAAGAACGGTTTTATATGCGCGGCGCGCTGGTGGATATACGTAGGTAAGGAGAGCGGATGTCGAAATTGGGCGATTTGCTGATGCAAAAGAATTTAATTACCGCGGCGCAGTTGCAGGCGGCGATAGAAGAATCACGGCGCCGCGGCGAGGCGATCGGGAAAACGCTGATTCGGCTGGGATTTATCAATGATGCGCAGTTGTTGAGTGTCTTGGGGCAGCAGCTGGGTATGCCGTTCTGCGCTTCGTTGAAAGACCGGGATGTTGCGCCGGCAGTTATCGCCGCGGTGCCGTTTAAATTCGTCTGGCATTATAAGATCATGCCGTTGGCCCTGGCCGATAAGGTGCTCACCATCGCGGTTTCCGATCCCATGGAAATCTGGTCGATGGAAGATTTGAAATTGCATTTGGGTTTCAGCATCGAACGGGTGTTGGCCACGGAAAAAGAAATCTTGAGCGCGATCCGGCAGTATTACGGTTTCGGCGCGGAAACCGTCGCCGATATTTTAACGCAGCAGGCAGCGGCAGCGCCGCGGCCGCGGGCTGAATCCGCGGAGATCGAAGATTTGGGAAAAGATACGCCGCAGGACCGTTCGGTGATTACCCTGGTTAATCAACTTTTGAGCGAAGCGATTAACGCGCGGGCGACGGATGTGCATCTTGAGCCGTTCCGGGATCAGCTGCGGGTACGGCAGCGTATCGACGGGGTCCTCTATAATATGAATCTTCCGGAACAGGCCAAGTATCTGATCGACGAGATGGTCTCGCGGATTAAAATTTTAGCCGGGCTGAATGTGGTGGAAAAACGGCTGCCGCAGGACGGCCGGGCAATCGTGCGGGTCGGGGAGCGGCAGGCCGATTTGCGCGTGTCGGTGATTCCCGCGTTGTATGGCGAAGGGGTGGTGATCCGCATTCTGCCGGTCAATCGGCTTTTTGATGTAACGGAATTAGGTTTTTTCCCGGAAGATTTGCGGTTGATCGGTACGGTCCTGCAGCGGCCCCACGGCATTTTGTTTTTGACCGGGCCGACCGGCAGCGGGAAAACGACGACGCTCTACGCGTTTTTAAATCAGCTCAATAAAGAATCGGTGAAAATTATTACGGTTGAAGATCCCGTGGAGTATGAACTCAAGGGCATCATGCAGATCCCGGTGCGCCCGGATATCGGTTTTACGTTCGGGCAGGCGCTGCGCAGCATTTTACGGCACGATCCGGACATTATGATGATCGGAGAAGTGCGGGATTTCGATACCGCGGAGCTGGCGATCCGGATGGCCTTGACCGGCCACCAGATTCTTTCTACCTTGCACAGCAACGACGCGGCCGGCGGCGCGCCGCGCCTGTTGGATATCGGAATCGAACCGTACTTGGTCGCCTCGTCGGTGAACGCCTTTTTGTCGCAGCGTTTGGTGCGGCGTATCTGTCCGGAATGCCGGCGCGAACATCCGGCGCAGGACAAGTTGCCGGAAATTTTTCGGCAGGGGGCGGTATTCCAAGGCAAAGGATGCGAGGCGTGCGGGGCGATCGGCTATCGGGGACGGACAGTGATTTATGAAATTTTAACCGTGACGGATTCCGTGCAGGAATTGATTCTGCAGAAAGCGTCGTCGGTGCGAATCGAACAGCAGGCGCTGCGCGAAGGGTTTCGGCCGTTGCGCGAGATCGGTGTGGCGAAAGTGCGGCAGGGGATTACGACGCCGGAAGAGGTCGTGGAAGTGACGCAGTGGTAAACGGTGCGGACGGAGCGGGCGAGGATGAAATTTTTCTATAAAGCCAAACAGGGGTTGGACACGATTATCGAAGGCGCGATAGAAGCGGCCAGTCAGGAAGAAGCGGTGAGCTGGCTGGTAAAAAAGAATCTGTTTCCGTTGTCGGTCGTGCCGGAAACAGATTCCCCGATCGCCGCGCCGGCCGGGGGCGCCGCGGCGTCCGTCCGTGTCGATTCCCGGCAGATTTTGATTTTTACCCAAAAATTAGTGACGTTAGCGCGGTCGCAGGTCGAGTTGTTGCGGGCGTTGGAAATCATCAGTGAACATACGGTTCCGCTGCGTTTTAAACGTTTGGTACAAGACGCGGCGGCGGAAGTCAAACGCGGGAAACCGTTTTCGCACGCCCTGGCCAAATATCCGGGCGTTTTTTCCCGTTTGTATGTGGTGTTGGTGCGGGCCGGAGAAACCGGCGGGTCGTTGGCGACGGCGTTGCAACAGCTGGTGGCCTATCTGGAGCGGCGGCAACAGATGCGCGATAAAGTCGCGGTGGCGCTTGCCTATCCGGCGTTGTTGTCCGTGGTCGGCATGCTCAGCCTGTATGTGTTGTTGGCCCATGTCATTCCGCGCTTGGCGGTTTTGTTTACCGGTAATCAGGAAGCGTTGCCGGCAATCACCCGCCTGGTTCTGTCCCTGAGCGCGGCGGCGCAACAGTATTGGTGGGGCGCGCCGCTCGCCGTGGGCGGTGCGGCCGGCATGATTTTCGTGCTGAAGGGTTCTCCGTTGGTCGACCAGGCATGGGAGCGTCTGCGTCTGCGGATACCGGTCGTCGGCCGCCTGTTGCATAATCAGCAGCGGGAGCAATTCTGTCGGACGTTGAGTTTGCTGCTCGGTAATGGAGTCTCTTTGGTTAACGCGCTGGAAGTCGCTCTTCCGCTGGCGGGGTCAAGCCGTCTCCAGGAGCAGTTGCGGCGTGTCCGGCAGGAAATAATTTCCGGCGCATCGTTTTCCGCGAGTTTGGCCCGCACGGATTTGCCGAAATTCGTGGTGCAAATGGTTGCGGTCGGCGAAGAGTCAGGCAGGCTGGAGCATGTTATGGCGGAGGTCGGCGAACACTACGCGCAGGAGGCGGAAACGGACATCCGCCTGATCGCGGCGCTTTTGGAACCGGTTTTGATTTTTATTATGGCCGTGGTGCTCGGCGGTATCGTCATGGCCGTATTATTGCCGACACTGCAGATTTCGGAAATGGTCCGCTGATGAAAAAAATTTGCGTGATTGAAATTTCGGAACAGTACGTAAAAGTTTTTTCGCCGCAGACGTCGAGTTGCGCGGTCGAACGGATTGCCGGTTTATCGGAAACGGAAATTGCCGCGCGCGTGAAAGAAATGCTGAAATCTCAGAAAGTCCGCGGGCGGGAAGCCGCGTTATGCCTGCCGCGCCACGTGGTGACCAGCCGTACCGTTCATCTGCCTTCGCAGGACGCGCGGGAAATCGCGCAAATGGTCGGGCTGCATCTGACGCGCATTGTTCCCTACCCGAAAGAAGATATCCGTTGCGTGTTCAAGGTGGTCGGCACAGATGAACTGCAGTATTCGCGGGTTTTGTTGACCATTGCGCATAAAGATATGGTGCAAAAACCGATTGCCATTTTGGAAAAAAGTGGCCTGCTCGTCGAACGGGTTGTGGTAAGTACCGGCGGCGTTTGGCAGGCGGCGGTACGCGCCGGCGCCGGACGGATAAAGAAGCAGGAGCTTTATGCGGCCGTGGATATCGACGCGGCCGCGGCGGATTTTATTATTTTTAACACGGAGTTCGTGTTTTTCACCCGCAGTATCGCGTTCGCGGCGCAGGATTTGGTTTCCGCGGAAAGCGTGACGAAGTTCATCGGCGAATTAAAACAGTCGCTGCTGATTTTCAACAGCGAAGAGAGCCCGCTGAAACCGCAGCATGTGTTCGTCAGCGGCGCCGCCGATGACGGCCTGGTTCGGATGATCGGCACGGAATTGGCGATCCCCGCCGTCAAGCTGCCCGTGGCCGGCCGCGGTGGCGGGCCGGAAAGCGCCGGCGGTGTTTCCTTGTCCGGGGTGTGCGAATTGGCCGTGGAAGAACGCGATCCGATTTTTTCATTTTCACTGCCGGAATTGGAAATACGGAAAACGCTGAAGCAGCGGATGAAAGAATCGATTGTTCTGGGCAGTTTGCTGATCTACCTCCTCACGGTCGGTTTGTTGTTCGTGTTTACGCGTAGTCAGAGCCGGCAGGCGTATGTGCGGCAATTGCAGGGTTATGCGCGGCAGATCGAACTGGAAATGGGGGAAGCCCTGGCGCATCTGGACCAGTTGGTTCTCGTCAAAAAATTTTTGCTGCAGCGAGCCATGCCGTTATATGTTTTTTCTCGCGTGCAGGACGTGGTCGGCGGCGACGTCGCGCTGGAATTGCTTTCGATGGAAAAAGGAAAACTGGTGACACTGCGCGGGCATTCCCGCACGCTTTCGGAAATCTTCGGGCTGGTCAGCCGCCTGGAGGCGATTCCCGGCGTGGAAAACGTGCAAACGCGGTACACACGAAAAAAAATTCTTGCCGATAAGAGCGAAGCGGTCGATTTCGGGATTACGTTTACGGTGCGCGCTGAGCCGGATGCGCCTCCCGGAGAGGGGGCGGGCGGATGAAATCTGCGGCGGGAGTGTTCTTGAAAGACCGGAAAAAATTGGCGCTGCTTGCCGGCGCGGTGATTGCGGTGGCGGGTTTGCTGGCCAACGTCATCGCGCCGCGGGTAAAGCCGCAAATCCGGATCGGCGACGTTATTAAAATCGAGGAGTCTTCTTTAAAAAAAAAGAAAGCATTGTACGCGGTGCGCGATTCAATCCGGAAAACCTATGCCGAGCTTAAACCGTTTCTCGACCTTGCCGGCAAAACCGATGAAAAACAGATCCGGGCGGCGTTATTGCAGGAAATTGAACAAATGGTTACGGCGTCCGGGGCGTCGCTGGTCAGCATCAGCCCGCGGAAAACGCCGCTGAACGCGGACGGTGTGGAAATATACTATGCCGATATCGTCGTGGACGCCGGGGTGCAGCAGCTCGTCGCGTTATTTGACCTTCTGAACAAGAGTTCGTTGTTAGTGACGTTGGAAAATTTTTCGATCGCGGCCAAGGAGAAAGACGCGGCCGCGATCCGACTGGAAGGATCGATCGGACTCATGCTGCTGCGATGACTGGGGTGGGGATACGCGGGGATCCGGCACGCCTGCCGATCGATGCGAATAACAAGGTGTCCGGGGCCGGCGAAGGGGCGGGAACCGGTTTTGGCGAGGAGAAAGTTTTTACGATATGCGTTTGGCTCGCGTGGCGCTGCGGACAGGGCAACGAAGGATTTGTTTTCAGCCCGGTCGAAGGTTGAGAAGGCCGGCGTTTAGTATGGTCGAATTGCTCGTGGCGATTTCCGTGTTATCAGTCGGGATTGTTTTTATTGTGCGTTCTTTTTTGAGCAATGTGGGCGCGATCGAGGTGAGCGGACAATATGTGCTCGCCGCGCAATTATTGGATCGGCGGATGAGCGCTTGCGCTGCGGCGCGCCTTCAAGGCGAAGCGCTGCGCGAACAGCACGCGGAAGAAGCCGTGCGCTTAGGGCTGCACCCGGCGGTTTTAATTTTCGATGTGCAGGCGGAATCCTTTGACGAATTAGCGGACGCCTGGCAGGCAGAGGCGCCGGCGGACGTTTTGGTACCGCCGCCGGCGCGCGATATGTACAAAGTTCAGGCGCGGATTCAGTGGCAGTCCGCGGCGCGGCAGCGGAGTTTAGCGGTTACTACGTATTTGCGCGACGAGAAACCTTGAAGGGCAAGGAGCGGGAGGATGCCGGTGCACCGGCGGGATAACGGAAAACGCGGTATGCGCGGCGCGCGGCGGCGGATGTTCACGCCGGGGGTCGCCGGGTTTACCTTGTTGGAGATGGCGGTGGTCCTATCGATTCTTGCGCTGGCCGCGACGGCGGTGACGGCAAATTTTTTTGCGGGTATGAAATTGTGGGGGCGGGTGAACGAAGCGGATACGTTTTTTCGGCAAACCTTGTTGTCGTTTGAAGCAATGGCGCGGGAATTCCGGCAATATCCGCGCGTCGCCGGCAGCGGAGTCCAGGGGAGCGCGGATGAAGTTGCTTTTGTGACCGCGCGGCGAAACGGTTTGGAACGGATAACGTATCAGTATGACGCTGCCGCGCGGCGGTTGAGCCGTCGCGCCGGGGATTACCAACCGGAGGGATCGCCGGCGGACGCGTTGCCGCGCGTCCAGTCGTTTGAACTGTCGTTTGACGGTTTTGCGTTGAGCTACCTGGTATTCGACCCGGAGGAAAAACGCGCGGTATGGGAGAGTTCAGCGGCGGGAAACAGCAAGGTTCTGGCCATAAAAATACAGGCGGAACGAGGAGATGAATCGGTTGAGAAAATGGTTTTTTTTCCTTGAACGGCGGCGGGCGAGTTTGTTGATTACCGCCTGTTGGGTGTTGATGTTTTTATCCATTCTAACGGTTGCCGTACATAAACAGGCATTCATGCAGATGCAGTTGGCGCAGCGGTTGCGCAGTCGCGGGCTTACCCCGTGGCTGGCCCGCGCCGCCGGCGAGTATGCGCGGGCGGAAGAACGCTACGATACGACGGAGTATGACACGCTGGCGGAGTTGCAGCGTGAGCGGGAAAAACAGTTCGAGTCGGGCACATTCCGTTATTATCTGGTGGATGAGGAGCGAAAGTTGAATATTAATAGTGCGACGGCCGAGATGCTCGGCCGTTTGCCGGGGATCAGTACTGCCGCCGCGGAAAACATACTAAAATCTCCCGGGCGTCCGTTCGCGGCGGTCGAGCAGTTGTCGGCGGTGGAGGGGATGGGGATGCGTGAGTATGAACAGTGTAAAGAATATGTCACGGTGCAGGGTAGCGGCGCGGTGAACATTAACACGGCGCCGGCGCCGGTATTGCAGGCGCTGGGTATGGATGAGGAATTGGTTGGGCGCATTCTGGAATACCGCGCCGGCCTTGACGGCCGGGAGGGTACGGCCGATGACCGGGTTTTTGAAGACACGCAGACGATTCTGGAGCGCCTGCGCGCTTACACCGGGTTGTTTGCCGCGCAGGAGGCGCAGTTGATTGCGCTAACCTCGCGCCGGAAGCTCCGGGTCAGCGCGGAGGTTCTCACCGTGGAGGTGCGAGCATCAATTCTCGGAGGGCCGGAAGACCGCTATCAGGTGACCATTGATGCGCAGGGGATCCGGCAGTGGCGCGAACGATAGTCGGGATATTTTCCAATTTTAGTATTGCACAAAAAGCCGATTCTGTGTACGATTCTATATGGGCGTTGACCGGGATGTACGCCGGGAGCGGTCTGCGGCGGGGCTGGGGCAACGCGGGTTCGAATGGAGCGGGAGGCGGATATGGCGATAACGGCAATAGTGGCCTTGGCTGCCGGGTTTGAAGAAATAGAGGCGATAACCGCGATTGATATGCTGCGCCGTGCCGGGATTACCGTTTCGGCAGCGGCGATCGGATCCGAGCTCAAGGTTCGCGGCGCGCATGATATCGTGGTGGAAGCGGATACGATGTTGGAGTCGTTGTTCCTGGTGCCGGACGCGTTGGTGCTGCCCGGCGGTATGCCGGGCGCGGAGAATTTGGCGAAATCGCCGCGGCTCGACGGTTTGTTACGGCAATGCCGCGACCAGCGGAAAGTAATCGCGGCCATTTGCGCGGCGCCGGCCGTGGTGTTGGCGCCAAAGGGGTTTCTGGACGGGCGGAGAGCGACCTGTTATCCCGGTTGTGAGCAGCAGTTTTCCCGCGCGACCACCTATGTAAACGAGGGAGTGGTGGTCGATGGCCGGCTGATTACCGCCGGCGGGCCGGGGACGGCGTTGGCGTTTAGCCTGGCCATCGTGCGGGCGTTGTGCGGCGCCGTAGCGGCAGAGGCAATCGGCGAACGGGCTTTGGCGGCGCCGCCGCCGGGGAGGAATTAGTGGAGCAAAAGCGCGTGCACATGCGGTTGGAAGATTTTGTGGCGGTGGAACTGGAAGATGCTGCGGCGCAAGCGCATATATCGATTCGCACGAAGACGCGCGATATCAGCGCCGGCGGGTTAAAGGTGTATTTGCATGCGAAATTGTTGCCGGGCCAACGGATGAACGCTTGTTTGACCTTGCCGGATAACGGGGCGCGGCTGGAGTGCCGGGTAAAGGTGGTCTCGTCGGAATTGATCGGCGTGATCAGCGACGCCGGTGAGCAGTGCCTGTATCAGACGGGTTTTACTTTTGAACGCTTGCCGGCTGCGCAAAAACAAGAAATAATCAGGTATATTTATGCCTGTCGTCGGAAATCTCAAATGGCCCGAAAAAAAAGCGGGCGAACTTGAGGCAGACCGCGTCACGACGGCCAAACATGCCAGAGAAGAGTTGATGAGGTTGATTGTCTGTGTGAGTACTTTTTTTTTCCTGCTGCCGGCAACGGTGGATGCCGCCGATCCGGTTTTAGATTTATTCCCGCTGCTGGTCGTGCGGGAAGGGGTGACGGTTTCGCTGCGGTGCGCGCTGTACACCGAAGACGGCGTCCTGCTGGATTCGAACATGTCGTATGCGGAACAGCCGCTTGCCTGCGTTGTCGGCCGGCGGCGATTGTTGGCCGGCATTGAAAATGCGCTGATCGGCATGCGCGCCGGGGATGAAAAGCAGTTATTTTTATTGCCGGAACAGGCTTTCGGCCCGCGGCAGGAATCATTAGTACGGGAAGTCAGCCGGTCGGCTGTGCCGGAAGGGGAATATCTGCGGGGTGATTACCTGATCGGGGTCGACGGCGCGGGGATGTTGGTGCGGGGAAAAGTCCGGGAAATCCGGAATGGCGGACAGAAGCTGTTGGTGGATTTTAATCATCCCGGCGCGGGAAAAGTAATTAAGGTGCAGGTTAAAGTCGAACGGATCGATCAGCCGCCGGAACCGGCGGATGTGCAGGAGTAAGCATGAACATATTGAGCGCGCGTTTAAATTTCGCTTTTTTGTGTGATTATGCGTCGGTGAGCCGGGAGGGGAAATTGAGCCTCAACGGTATCTTTGAGAATATTAACACACGGGCGCTGCCCATGCATCATCCGTTGATGTATGTGGTTGCCAATGTGTCCGGCGCGCATGAGGGCGACCGGTTTACCTGTGAAATCACCCCCCAGGACAATCCGGCGCTGAAAGTCGCCGCCATTGCCAGCCAGGTAAATATCGATACGCAGCAGCGCTTTGGGTTTATCGGGCAATTCGTCAACGTCCGGTATGAACTGGCCGGCGCCTACTTCATGAAGTTTTATATTGATAATAAGGAACTCGGTTCCTTGACTTTTTTTGTGCGGTTGATGGCGTAAACGGCGGGAGTGTTTGTCCCGGAGAGCGGAACGCGATATAATCATGCGTGAGTCGTGTGCAACGACGGAAGGGTAGTGGATGAGTACACCGAATAGTACTGAACAACTGCGCCGGGAAGTTACGGCGTTGCGGCAAAAACTTGAATCCTTGGAGAAAGTCCGCCGCGGCCGTTTGGAAACAGAAGCGGCGCTCAAGGAAAGCCTGGAACTTTACCAGACGTTGATTGAAACTTCTCCGTTTGCCGTTTTTTTTACCGATCTCCAGGGGAAAATTATTCTCGTCAATCCCGATGCGGTGGCGATGTGCGGCGCCGGCGGAATGCCGGAGTTGATCGGCGAA
>JAMWCB010000009.1:0-19235 GCA_023819605.1 Candidatus Omnitrophota bacterium | reverse complement strand
GCGCGGGTAACCGTCGAGCGCCAATTGCAGCGCGTACCGCGCTGCCGGGTGATACGGCAGATCAATACATCCATGGCGCGCGCGGATACAAAAGACGTTTTCCCTGCGGAGTTGAGCATTTCGATGATTAAAGACGCGCGTGGAAAAGCCGAGGCCTATATGTTTGTCTGCCGCGATTTGAGCGTGACGGAGCAGGCAAAAGCCGCGTGGTCGCGGGCGCAGGCGTTGTATCGTACCTTGGTCTCCCAGCTTTCCGACTGGGTAATCGAAACCGACACGACGGGGACGATTCTCTTTTCCAATAAACCGCTGGACAGCGGGAAGGATAAACGAAAATCGTTATTTTCGCTGTTGGATAAATCCTGCCGGGCCTTGGTGCGCGGGGTGATCGCCGAGGCCGTGGAGAAAAACCGGCCCGGCCAGTATGACGCGGTGGTGACGGTTAAAGGCAAAACCGCGCGTTTGTCCGGCCGCGTTATTCCGCTGATCGATCAGGAACAACAGGTGAGATTGCTGCATGTAGCCACCGACTATTCTGAACGACGGTTAGCGGACGAGCAGTTGCAGCGGAAAGGGGCGTTCGAGCGGATCATTGCCGGCCTTTCCGGCCGGCTGATGAACAGTAAACCGGAAGCGGTGGAGCAGGAAATTCAAGAGGCATTGGCCGCGTTGGGCGGATTTGCCGGCGCGGACCGGGCGTATATCTTTTTATTTCGGGATAAGGGCACGCGGGTAGATAATACCTACGAATGGTGCGCGCCGGGGATTAAGCCGCAGCGCCGCAGAATTCAGAATGTTGGCGTGGAGGCGTTTCCCTGGGTAGTGGGGAAGATCAAGAAAAAACAAACGGTGCATGTCGGCAGGATGAGCGATTTGCCGGCGGCCGCGGCTGCCGAGCGCCGCGAATGGGCGGCGCAGCGGATCAAATCGTTGATTAATGTGCCGGTGTGCTGCCAGGGCACGGTGCTGGGATTTTTGGGATTTGACGCGGTGCGTGCCGAAGTCGAGTGGCCGGAGGATGTGCCGGTGTTATTGCAGGTCGGCGGGGATTTGTTGGCCGGGGCGCTCTACCGTTTGGAGATGGACCGGGATTTGGCGGCGTTAAATAAAGAACTGCTGCAGACGAATTTGAAATTGAAACAATTGGCGTTGAAAGATTCGTTGACCGGTTTATATAATCACCGTTATTTCCAGGATGTTATCGAATCGGAGTATGACCGCGCGCAGCGGCAGAATCAGCCGCTGTCGATCATTATGCTCGACGTCGATTATTTTAAATCGATCAATGATGTTTACGGCCATCAATTCGGCGATATCGTGCTCAAGCAATTAGCGAAAAATCTCGGGCAGATGGTGCGTAAATACGATACGGTGGTGCGCTTCGGCGGTGAAGAGTTTATTATTATCACCCCCGGCGCCAATCGCAAGGTTGCCCTGGTGTTGGCGCAGCGGCTGCAGGAAGTCATTAAGTTGGAAAATTTCGGAAATGACCAGCATAAAGTCAAGCTGAAGCTCAGCGTCGCCGTGACGTCCTTTCCGGACGACAAGATCCGCCGCGGCAGCGATTTTATCCGCATCGCCGATTTTCTTTTGAATAAGATCAAGGAGATGGGCGGCGACCGCGTGTATTCTTATCATGAGTTAAAGTCGGCCGGCGGCCTTGCCGCGCAGGAAGAGGAAGACGAGGCGGATGTCGCGCATCTGAAAGAAAAATTGGAGAAATTGACGAAACGGTCGAATCAGAGCCTGGCGGAAGCGATTTTCGCCTTTGCGAAAACAATTGAAATAAAGGACCATTATACCGGAGAACATGTGGAGCGCACGGTGCACTACGCGATTGAAATCGCCAAATCGCTGCAGTTGCCGGAAGCGGAAGTCGAACGGATCCGGCAGGCGGCGCTGCTGCATGATTTGGGGAAAATTGGCATTAGCGAGAAAATTTTGATGAAGAAAGCGGCGTTGACCGCGGCGGAATACGAAGCGATTAAGAAGCATCCGCAGATCGGCGTGGATATCCTGCGGCCGATTCAGTTTTTTCACGGGATTTTGCCGTTGATCCTGCATCACCATGAACGTTGGGACGGAGCGGGATACCCCTATCGGCTCAAAGGCGAGGAAAACCCGCTGGGCGCCCGGATCATTGCCGTGGCGGACACGTTTGAGGCGTTGACCGCCGACCGCCGGTACCGTAAGGCCTGTTCGCGTAAACGCGCGATTCAGGAAATTAAACGGAATGCCGGCACGCAGTTCGACCCGGCGGTGGTGAAGGTATTCGTGAAAATTGTTGAACACGAAGATTTGCTACAGACATAGCCGGAAGGAGCCGGATACGCATGGCCTGCGCGCAATTACGGGTAGTTGTTTTGGAAGTATCACCGCAGCCGGTGGCGTTGATTTACGCGGCCTGCCGCCAGTGTTATTCAGCCGAGTTTGCCGGTGATATTTTTGCGCGGCCGTCGCCGCCGGCGGCGGAAAAGGAACAATTTATCCGCCGGATCGTCGCTTCCGGACATGAAAGCCCGCTGGAGCACGTGAAGTTCACCTTTGCGGTCGAGGGTGTATCGCGCGCGCTCACTCATCAGCTGGTGCGGCATCGCATCGCCTCGTATTCGCAGCAGAGCCAACGGTACGTTCAAGAAACGCAATTTGACTATATTCTGCCGCCGTCTATCGCCGCTGATCCCCTGTTGCAGCAGGAATTTACGCGGGCCATGGCCGAGATTCGGCAGAGCTATAACCGTTTGCTGGCGCGTTATAAAGAATGCGGGGTGGGCGGCGAGCAGGCAACCCAGGATGCCCGGTTTGTGCTGCCGCAGGCGGCGGAAACGAAAATCGTGGTTACGATGAATTGCCGGGAATTGATTCATTTTTTTCAACACCGCTGTTGCAGCCGCGCGCAATGGGAAATACGCCGGCTCGCCGGCGAAATGCTCCGCCGCTGCCGGGAAATTTTGCCCTGTGTGTTCGCCGGCGTGGAAGCCAAGTGTGCGGCGTTAGGCTATTGCCCGGAAGGAGAAAAATTTTGTTGCGGCCGGTATCCGGTGAAAGAACAATTCTTTCGCCGCGCCTCTTCCGAACTGCCGGAATGACCGCATCGCTGCGGTCGTTTTTGGCGGCAGTGCAGTTTTTGACGATTATTCCCGTGCGGTTGCCCGGGCGTCTGAGCCCCAGCCGGTTGGGCAAGAGTTTGCATTTTTTTCCGGTGGTCGGCGCCGGTATCGGCATCCTCCTGGCGACCGCCGCGGGAATTTTTTATTTGGCGCCGGCCGCTCCGGCAGCGGCGCTTACCGTGATTTTGTCCGTTTTGGTGCACGGCGGTTTACATCTGGACGGTTTTGCGGATACCTGCGACGGTTTGGCCGGCGGCCGCGATGCGGCGGCGGCATTGGCGATTATGCGCGACAGCCGCATCGGGGCCATGGGCGCGGCGGCGATCAGCGGGCTGCTGCTGTTGAAGTGGGCGGTGCTGGTGAGTTTGCCGGTGTTGCTCGTGGGCAAAGCCCTATTCTGTATGGCGCTGTTCTCGCGCTGGGCACAGGTTTTAGCCTGCGTGGGAACACGCTATCCGCGCGCCGAAGGCCGGGCGCAGGCGTTTATCGCGGCGGCGGGCTGGCCGCAGGCCGTTGCCGGCGGCGCGGCGGTTATTCTGATTTTTGCGGCGGTGCTGGGGCATGCCGGCTTGGCGGTGTTCGGTTTATCCGTGGCGGCGGTTTTGGCGGTAAAATATTATATTCAGCGGCGGATCGGAGGCATGACCGGCGACACGATCGGCGCGGTCAATGAGATTGGCGAGGTTTCCGTATTGTTCTTCACGCTGGTCGCGCGCTAAATTTTTATGCGGCTTTATCTGGTGCGGCATGGGCAAACCGAGGATAACCGGCAGCGTCGTTACTGCGGCGCGCGCGATACACCGCTGAATTTTCAGGGCCGGCGGCAGGCGATTGCCTTGTGCCGCAGCGGCGTGTTGCCCCGGCCGGACGTGGTTTTTTCCAGCCCGTTGTGCCGCAGCCGCCAGACCGCCGCGATTGTCCTGCCAGAGCACCAATCGGTGATCGCCCCGGAATTGGCGGAGTTGCGGTTCGGTTGTTGGGAAGGACTGTGTTGGGAAGAAATTATGGCGCAGGACGCCGCGGCGTACGCGGCTTGGCTGGCAGATCCGGTGCGTTGCGCGCCGCCGGACGGAGAAACCGTTGCCGGCCTGTCCCAACGGACCGGCGATTTTTTACGGCGGCTGCGCGCGCAGTACGCGAATAAAACGGTTGTTTGTTTTACGCACGCCGGCGTGATTCAAACCGCCGTGTGTCTATTGTTGGGTAAAGAATTGAACGCGGTATGGAGTGTGCCGGTTGAGGCGGCATCCGTCTCGTTTTTTTACGTAGAGGCAGCGGTGGTATGCGACTATTATCTGAACCGGCGCGCCGGTGCGCCGTCTTAGTAACCGGGCCGGTGCGCAGCGGCAAGAGCCGTTTTGCCGTCGGCCTGGCGAAAGATTCCGGCCGGCGGGTGATTTTTGTCGCGACCTGTCAGCCGCGGGATGCGGAGATGCGTACGCGGGTGCGCCGCCACCGGTGCCGTCGGCCGCGAACCTGGCCGACCTGTGAAGAACCTCTGCGCCTGCCGGAACGTATCCGGCAAGCGCGTAAAGGCGAACTGCTGCTGGTTGATTGCCTGACCCTCTGGATATCCAATCTTTTGGAAGCCGACGGCAGCGAGCGGGCGGCGCGCCGGCAGATTCGTCGTTTGTGCGAGGCCGTGCGATCGACGCCGGCGTCGGTGATTCTTGTTTCGAATGAAGTAGGGTGGGGCATTGTTCCGGAATATGCGTCGGCGCGTTTATTCCGGGATCTCGTCGGCAGCGCGCACCAGCAGTTGGCTCGCTGCTGCAGCGATGTGTTTTTAGTGGTGTGCGGCTTGCCGCAGGCGTTAAAAAAAGGAGTGGGGTGATGCGTACGGTGGAAGAAACGTGTCGGCGGATTTCCGGCCTTGACCGCGCGGCGATGCAGCGCGCCCAAGACCGTTTAGATATGTTAACCAAGCCCCGCGGCAGCCTGGGCAGATTGGAAGAATTGGCGGTGCAGTTCGCCGGGATTTTGAAATCCCTGCCGCGCGAGTGCAAGGAAAAAGTAATTTTTACCCTGGCTGCGGACCACGGCGTTGCCGTGGAAGGCGTCAGTGCGTATCCGCAGGAAGTGACCGGGCAAATGGTTCTGAATTTTTTGCGCGGCGGCGCCGCGATCAATGTGCTGGCGCGCAGCGTGGGAGCGCGAGTGGTCGTGGTGGATATGGGCGTGAAGGCCGCCGTGGCTCCGAAGAGCCGCCGTCTCTGCCGCCGGCGAATCGCCGCCGGCACCGCGAATTTTCTGCAGCAGCCGGCAATGAGCCGGCCGCAGGCCGTGCAGGCGGTCGCTGCCGGCATCGATTTGGTGCAGACGGAAGTGCAGCGGCAGGGCATTTCCGTGGCGGCGATCGGCGAGATGGGGATCGGGAACACGACCGCGGCCAGCGCGGTTGTCGCGGCGTTAACCGGCACTTCGCCGGCCGCGGTTACCGGCTCCGGTACCGGCGTGGACAAGGCCGGGCTGCAGCGCAAATGCGTGGTTATTGAAACGGCGTTGGCCCGGCATGCGCCGGACGCGCGGGATGCCTTCGATGTGCTGTCCAAGGTGGGTGGTTTTGAAATCGGAGGAATGGCCGGGATTATTCTCGGCGCGGCGGCGTCGCGGATTCCGGTGGTTTTGGATGGGTTTATTGCCGGCGCGGCGGCATTGATCGCCTGCCGCCTTGCGCCGGCGGCGCGGGATTTTCTTATCGCCGCGCATTGTTCGGTTGAGCCGGGGCATGTCCTGGTGTTGGAGAAACTGGGGACGCGGCCGCTGCTTGATTTACAGTTACGACTCGGAGAAGGAACCGGCGCGGCACTGGCGCTGCCGCTGCTGGACGCGTCAGTGCGGATTTTGAATGAAATGGCTTCGTTTCATACCGCCGGCGTTTCGCCGGCGAAATAATCGAATTGAGAGAAAAAAACAAAAAATTTGTGAAAATAAGGAAAAAATTTAACTTGTTATGCTACAATATATTGTGTTTAAAATAGTCTAAAACACTATTGGGTGTATAAACTTATACTAATTTTGTACAACTTGACAAAGCAAAAAAATTATGATACCGTGAGGTAAGCAGGCACTGATGTCCTGCGGGGGGAAGTGTTTGTTTCTGCCCATGGATGGAGACAGAAAACACGGCAACAGAAGGAATCGCGCGATGAAGTACGCATACTTGGAAAAAGACGTAATATTGACGCAAAATGCGCGGACGGTTTTGGAGCGGCGGTATCTTAAAAAAGACGATCAAGGCAAGCCGATGGAGACGCCGCGGGATATGTTTTTGCGCGTCGCTTCGACGCTGGCTGCCGCGGATAAAAAATTCGACAAGCGGGCCAATGTGGACAAGGCGACGGAAGAATTTTATACCGTCATGACCAATTTGGAATTTTTGCCGAATTCGCCGACCTTGATGAATGCCGGGCGTGATTTGGGCCAATTATCGGCCTGTTTCGTGTTGCCGATCGACGATACGATGGAAGATATTTTCGACGCGGTGAAAAATGCGGCCTTGATTCATAAGAGCGGCGGCGGTACGGGGTTTAGTTTTTCCCGTTTGCGCCCGAAAAACAGCCAGGTAAAAACAACCGGCGGCGTGGCCAGCGGCCCGGTTTCATTTTTGAAAGTGTTTGACAGCGCCACGCAGGCGGTCAAGCAGGGCGGCACGCGCCGCGGCGCGAATATGGGAATTCTGCGCGTTGACCATCCGGATATTTTGGAATTTATTTCCTGCAAAGAAAAAGACCGGGAAATCAGTAATTTCAATATTTCCGTGGGGGTTACCGAGGAGTTCATGCGTTGCGTGGAAGCGGACCAGGAATATGACCTGGTTGACCCGCATACCGGGGGCGTGGTCGAACGGCTGCGCGCCCGGCAGGTATTTGACCTGATTACGGAAATGGCGTATAAAAACGGCGAACCGGGGGTGGTGTTCCTTGACCGGATGAATAAGGATAATCCGACGCCGGCGCTTGGCCAAATCGAATCGACCAATCCGTGCGGGGAACAGCCGCTGTTGCCCTACGAGAGCTGCAACCTCGGTTCGATTAATCTGGCAACAATGGTTAAAGACGGGCAGATTCAGTGGAAACGGTTGGCGGAAGTAACCGCTACGGCAGTGCATTTTTTGGACAATGTCATTGAAGTCAACAAATTCCCCTTGCCGCTGATCGAAAAGATGACGAAAATGAACCGCAAGATCGGCCTGGGGGTCATGGGGTTTGCGGATTTTCTGATTCAGCTCGGCATCGCCTACAATTCGGAAGCGGCTTTGGAAACCGGCCAGAACGTGATGCAGTTTATTCAGGATGAGGCGATTAACGCATCGGTGAAATTGGCCGAGAAACGGGGCGTGCCGGCATCTTTCGAACAGAGCCGGTATAATGACGCCGGAAAGCCGCGCGTGCGCAATATGACGTTGACGACAATCGCGCCGACCGGGACGTTGAGTATTCTTGCCGACTGTTCCAGCGGTATCGAGCCGTTGTTCGCCTTGGCCTATTATCGTAATGTGATGGATAATGATAAGCTGATGGAGTTCAATCCGGCGTTGGAAAAAGCGCTGCAGGCGCGTGGCCTGGATACGCCGGAATTGCGGCAGAAAATCGCGGCGCAGGGTAATTTACACGGGATTGAGGAAGTGCCGGAGCCGTTGCGCCGGATTTTCGTTACGGCGCACGATATCTCGCCGGAATGGCATGTGCGTATGCAAGCGGCGTTTCAAAAATATACCCATAACGCGGTTTCGAAAACAATAAATTTTGCCCATGAAGCTACGCTTGCGGAGGTGCGCGAATCGTATATACTCGCGTATAGGTTGGGCGCGAAAGGGTTGACCATTTATCGCGATCGTAGTCGGGAAGCGCAGGTTCTAAATATTGCCGGCAATCAGCCGCAGACGCAAACGACCGGCCCGGCCGTTGAAGACAATTTTAATCCGGCGCCGCGGCCACGCCCGCAGGCCATGCACGGCATCACCGATAAAATTGCGACCGGTTGCGGTAATTTATATGTGACGATCAACGACGACGAGAACGGCGGCCCGTTTGAAGTGTTTATGCAAATGGGCAAAGCCGGCGGCTGCGCGGCCAGCCAGTTGGAGGCCATCGGCCGTTTGGCATCGCTGGCCTTGCGCAGCGGCATCGACGCCAAACAAATTGTCGAGCAATTGGAAGGGATCCGCTGTCCGTCGCCGAGTTGGGGCAAAGGCGGCAGGACGTTATCCTGTTCGGATGCGATTGCCCGCGTGGTCGAACGCCGTTTGCGCAGTAAAGATAACGGCGCGGAAATTACGAAGAAGGCCGTTTCGGCGCCGGAGCATGAGGAAAACGGGGTGGTGCTGGCGAAACTCGTGGATAAGGCCAAGAAAAATATTGTCGGCGTCTGCCCGGATTGCAGCGCGGCGCTCTATCATGTGGAAGGCTGTTCGGTATGCCGCGCCTGCGGCTACACGAAATGCGGATAAAAAAAATCGCCGCCGGTTGTGACAGAGCCGGCGTTGGTCGGTAACGCAGATGTGACACAGGAAGTGTTGCGTTGGTTAATATTCAGTGCGCACAGCAGTTGAACGGATTCAACGTTCAGAACGATTATTCTCTTTTTTTCAAAACAGCGGAAAATTTTTCCGGCAGCCGGTGCGGCGCAATGTTGCAGTGCGCTGTGTTCGATGTGTCCGGATGCCGCGATTACATCCGTTCTATCGCTGGCATGATTTTTGCATAAAAAATAGGCGGGATAAAAACGCGTGAATTTAAAAATTTTTGTTCAGATAGCCTGCCTGCTCACGGTCAGCGCTTTGGCGCGGGTGCATGTGCATCATGCGCAGATTTTGTTGAGCTACAACTTGCGGGAGAAAGAGCAGCGTTTAGTCGGTTTGCAGGAAGAGTGGGAGTTTCTGCAGGCCGCGGGTGCGGCTTTGCAAACACCCCGCCGCCTCTGCGCCACAATGCAGGCGGTAGCGCCGGATTTAGTGCCGCGCGAACCTGCGCCGGCGCTGCCGGTGGTTGTTTTTTTATCCGATTCGTCTGCGCGGATGAGCGCAATGGCCAGCCAGGCGTCCCGCTATGCCGCGCCGTTTGGTGCGCCGCTGCCGCTGCTTTCGGACGCGGCGGTCACGCAATAATCAGTGCGTAGGCGAAAAGAAGCTGTGGCGGATTTGCCGGGTTTTGTTATAAGAGGCGCTGATGGATCCGGTTTTGTGTTTGCAGGAAGTGGTGATTACCTATCGCACGCGGTCGCGGCTGCACACCGCGGTCAACCGTCTTTCGCTGAGCGTTTCCCACGGTGAAATTTTTGGGTTTCTCGGCCCGAATGGCGCCGGGAAAACTTCCACGATCAAGGCAATCATCAACCTGATTCCGCTGACCGCCGGGAATATTTTGCTTTTCGGAAAAAATCCGGCGCAGGCGGCCGCTCGCCGCCGTATCGGCTATATGCCGGAAATCGCCACCTATTATTGGTATCTGACGCCGCGGGAACTTTTGCGCATGTATGCCGGGGTCTGCGGCTTACCCGGCCGTCCGGCGCGCCAGCGTATCGACGCGTTATTGGAACAGGCCGGGTTGCAGGCGGAGGCGGATATGCTCTTGCGCGATTTTTCCAAAGGCATGATGCAAAAAGTCAGTTTAGCCCAGGCGCTCCTGCATGACCCTGATTTTTATCTCTTCGATGAACCGATGAGCGGGCTTGACCCGCTGGCGCGCCTGCAGGTGCGTGATTTAATGAAAGAGTTGCGCGGGAAAGGAAAAACAGTATTTTTTTCTTCGCATGAACTTTCCGAAGCGGAAATGGTCTGCGACCGGGTGGCGATCGTGCACCAGGGCCAGTTGCTCAAAGCCGCGGCATTGGCGGATATTCTCCATAGCAAGGGGCAGTCGCGGAGCCTGGAACAATATTTTATCGAAATAATCGGAGCCGGCGCGGCCGGCGGCAGGTGAACGATGCGGATTATTGCGCTCCTCGGCGCGCAGACAGTGCGCGAGCTGATGCGAAAAAAGGATTTTTATGTATTTTTCGGTATGCTCTGCGCGGTGATGTTCGTGCTCACTCGCGTCAGTGTATTCGGGCAGAGCGATATGAGCCGTTTTCTGAAAGAAGCAGGGCTGGGGCTGATATATATTTTTTCCCTGGCGTTGGCGATTCCTTTAACCGCGCGACTGCTGATTACCGAACTGCGGGATAAAACGATCTATCCGCTGCTTGCCAAACCGGTCAGCCGTTTGCAGGTGGTTTTGGGTAAATACTGTGGGGCGCTGCTCGCGGCAGAGGGCAGTTTTAGCGTTTTTTTTCTGTTCTTTTACCTGATGACGGATCACGCTACAGACACGGCGATAGCCGTGTACGCGCAGGTTTTTTGGTTCGGGGCGTTGATGCTCGCCTTGGTCTGCGCGCTGAGTTTGTTTTTTTCCGTTTTCTGCACTTTTTCCGCGACGGTTACGCTGACGGCCGCGGTGTATGTGTTGATGAGCTGGTTCGGTATGGATTTAGTCGAGCCGCTCTGGTCGGTGCCGCCGGCCGGCCCGGCGCTTTATTATCTGCTGCCGCATTTTGAATTTTATGATATCCGGGTGCGCCTGATTCACGCCTGGCCGCCGCTTTCCGCTTCGACCGTTGCGGCGGTGAGTCTGTACACGTTGGTTTACTGTGGCCTGCTGTTGGCCGCCGCCTATTGGGGGTTCGCGCGAAAATGGCTGTAAAACATGCCGGTTCGATTGCCGGATACGGCAGCGGTTTATTGGTAATTTTGCTATTGGCGATCGCGATCGAAGCGGATCCCGCTATGCAAACGCTGCGGCGCGGCCAGCGTCCGGATATTCTGCTGCGGGCGTTCGGGCAGATGCGGGAAGTCGCGGCAGCGATGTTTATTTTGAAAATGGACGAATATTTTCACCGGGGGACGCGTCATCCGGATGGAGAAGCCCATACGATCAGCGATCATTCCCATGCCCACCACCATGGGGAGGAGTGCGCCGGTGAATTGCCGTCTGCGACGGCATCCCTGCCGCGAAAAGATTTTATCAGCCGGTTAAATCAGTCGATTCACGATCAGCCGGTGCGGCATCTGGGGCCCGGAGAACAGCAGGAATTACTGCCGTGGGTTGCGGCCGCCGCCGCGATGGATCCGCATATGGTCGCCGCGTATCTGAACGGCGGGTTCTGGCTCAGCGAAGAGATGCGGCAGCCCGCGCAGGCATTGCGTTTTTTAGAAGAAGGACGGCGCCGGAACCCCGCGGCTTGGCGGATTTACGAACAGATGGGGCAGATTTATTTTCGGCATTTGGCCGATTATGCGCGCGCGCGGGCATTCTTGGAACGCGCGCTCGCTTTGCAGCCGCCGGAAACGCTGCCGATCGAGCAGGCGCAGGTTTTGACTTTCTTGGCTGCCGCCTGCGAACATGCGGGGTATCCGGCGGAGGCGTTGCGATATTATGAACAGTTGCGTTTGGTGACGCCGGATGACCCGGCGCCGGTTCAAAAAATCGAAATGCTGCGTAATCTACTGATTGAAGCAGGAGTATCGCCACGATGAAGGCAGCGGCGCCTTTATTTTTGACCCGCCGGCAAGCGGGGATCGGCCGGCGTATTTTGGTCACGCTCGGGGTCGTCGCGGCAGTGCGCCTGTTGTATTTTATCCCGCTGCCGGGGGTATCCTTGGAAGCGGTCGCAACGATATTTTCGCGGTACCTCTCGGTCCAGCCGCGCGGACTGTTTGATATCGCGGCTTTGCTGCATGTCGGCATGTTGCGTAATTGCTGTCTTTTTTCATTGGGAATTTTTCCCTATCTGCAGGCGTGCGTGCTGGGGCAATTAATTGTTTATGTTATGCCGGGTGGTGCCTCACGCGCACGCTTCGCCGGCGATTGCCGGCAGCGCCGGACAATCGTCCTATTTTTGACCGTGGCGTTGAGCCTGGTGCAGGGGGCAATGGCGGCGCGCCTGCTCGCGCACGTATCGCATGTTTCCGGGGTTAACCTTGTTTTTTTTCCGGCCGGTTTTTTTGATGCCGCCGCGGCGTTGAGCCTAACCGCCGGTGTTTTGGTTCAATTAGCGCTGGCCGGGATTATTCAGCGTTTCGGGATAGGCCACGGCGCGGCAATTATTTTCGGTTCGGAAATTTTCATCCGGTTAGTCATCGCGCTGGACCAGGTATCCATCGCCGTAGCCCAGGCGGCACTACCGTGGCGCGCGGCGGTTGTTTTTGCCTTGATCCTGCTCACGTTTGTTTTGTTGGCGCGCGCGGTCACGAAGTTTAGCGTGCCGGTAACGTTATGCACGGCAGCTCAGAAAAGTTTTGCCGTCTGCCTTCGCCCGGAATGGGCGGGCGTGTGGCCGGTGCTTGCCGCGGAATTTCTGGCCGGATTTTTTCAGCCGGCTTCTCTGCCGCGGTATCTGGCAACGGTGAGCGTGCTGGTAGCGGCCCTGACCGTTTTTTACGCGAAAATTATGTTTGGGACGCGGCATGTGTGCGAGCAAGTTTTGACGTATCGCGGCCATTCGCCGCGCCGGGAAAGAGGGCCGCGGGAACAGGCGTTCAACCGGGCGGTGCGCATTGTTCTGGGCGTGAGCCTGCCGTTTTTGGTTATCGTATATTTTTTACCATTGTTGGTGATGCAGAAACTCCAGGTTCCGGCTCTGGCGGCCGGTTTGTTGGGGCCGTTCGGTTTGTTGATGCTGATCGGTGTGTGGCTGGATGCACGCGGCCAGCTTATGTTTTATCGGAAAATTTCCCGCAGCGCTGAACCGGTATGGCAGTGTGTGCTGGCCGGGCCGGCTGCGTTCGAAGCTGAGCTGGCGGTGCAGGTTCTGCAGGAACAAGGCCTTGCGCCGTGCTTGAAATCAGCCCATTTTCACTGGGGGCTGCCGTGGAACAGCGATTGCTCGTATGAGGTTTTTGTCCCGCAGTTTCAGGCGCCGGCAGCGTCCGCGGCGCTGGCGGAGTTGCGGCGGCAGCGATGCGCGGCGGAGTAAGCGGCGTAGAATATTTTTATTGTTCCGTGCCGGGCGGTGTGCTACCATGTAGAGCGGGTGAACCGGAAGCGGGCAGGTGCTCAACAAAGGAGGGCAGGCGTGAAAAAAATAGCGGCAGCGGTGTTGGTTTTGGGGATAGCGGTGGCGGGGTGTACGGGGTCGTTCCAATTGACGAAAAAAGTTTATGATTTCCATCGCGGACAGAACGACAAGTGGATGGATGAATTGATTTTTTTAGGCGCGGTTATTCTGCCGGTTTACAGCCTGGCGACGCTCGGCGACGCGATACTGTTTAATTCCATTGAGTTCTGGACCGGGGAAAATCCGTTGCGGAAACAGGCAAAAGTCGAACGCGGCGATATGCAGGTGGTTATGGATTATTTAACGTCGGATGATTCAATCTCCGTGCAGTCGTTCAGGGACAAAGAAGCTCAGGATAACCTGGTGCTTTCGCGCACGCCGGAAGGGGTGGTCGTTAAAGACGCCCAGGGCAATATGCTCTATACCTCGCGGTATGATGAAAGAGGCGGCGTCGGCGTTTATTCGGCGGATAATCAGCTGGTAAAATATTTTTCACCGGAGCAGATTCAGGCCGGCAAAGAACGCATGCTGCAGTAAGCCGGATTGGCCTATGCTGATGCAAACCAGGGAGAACCGCGATTCTCCCTGGTTTTTTATCCACGCATCTTTGAAAACCCCGGCCTTTAGGCCGGGGTTGAAAGCGGAATTGCGGGATTCCGCTCAGATACCCCGGGCTTTTCCCGCCACAGTACGCGGGACAGGCGCCCGGGTGAGCTTCATTGCGCCCCTGCGTTGTGCAAACAGGATATGGCTATGCCCGACGACGTCAGTGTGAGCGAAAAGATCGTAGAACGGCTGTTGGCGCCGACGGCGATCGATCTTGCGCCGTATGTGATTAATCCCTATCAGGGGTGCGCGTTCGGATGCCGTTTTTGCTACGCCCAGTTTTCCAAAACCGCGCGCGCGCAATCTCTGCCGTGGGGTTCGTACGTAACGGTAAAAATTAATGCCCTAAACGTGCTGCGGCGGGAGCTAAAGCGACTGCGGCCGGCGCGTGTTCTCCTGGGGTCGACCACCGAGTGCTTTCAACCGATTGAGCGGCGCTATGGTCTGAGCGCGGCGATTCTGGCCTTGCTCGTCGAGCAGAGGATACCCGTGGTGATATTGACCCGGTCTCCGCTGATTTTGGATGTGCTTGCCCTCTTGCGGCAGGCGGAGGTGACCGTCTATGTTACCGTGGATGCCGCGCCGCCGGTTGTGCGCGGCACGGGCGCTGCGGCGCGGGAGCCGGAGTGCCGGCAGCAGATTCAGGCGCTGCGCGGGCTGCGCGCGGCGGACGTTTGCTGCGTGCCGTATGTGTGCCCGGTATTCCCCGGGCTGTTTTCTCCGGCGGAAATTTTTTCGGCATTGCGCGGATGCGGCCGGATTGAATGCGAGCTGCTGAATTTCGCGATGGCCGGATTGCCGGAGTGGCTGCCGCAGCTGCGGCAGCAATGGCCGGAGGTTGCGGAGTGCTATGCGCGGATGATCGCCGATGAGCAGTATTATGATCAGATCACGGCGCAGATTGGCAGCGAATTAGCGCAGGCAGCAGGGGAGTGCGGTCTGAGCCTGCGGATGCATACGCACGCATTTCAACGTTATTTTCAGAACCGCTATCGCCGGGGGCAGTCAGTATGAATAGTTTTGTCGGGCAGCGTTTGATTCTGGCTGTCTTGCTTTTTGTTCTTTCCGCGACGTTGTTTCCGGAGCCGGTGCGCGCCGATTCCTGGACCGGACCGGATAAGGGCAAACACGTGATCGTTTCCTGCGGTATAAGTATCCTTGCGTATAATATTTTTTTAAAAAATACCGCGTGGTCCGAATCTCAGGCGCAGGCGGCGGCTTTTGCCGCGGCCATGGCCGTCGGCACGGCAAAAGAATGTTACGATAAATACGTGCGGGAAACGGAATTCAGTTGGAAAGATATGGCCGCCAATGCCGCCGGCGCCGGGATCGGCATTACCCTGAAACTGGAATTCTAACCCGGATATTTCACCACGCCGGTGAACTATCCGCCCCCTCAGCATCCCCGGCGGGCTCTGTCCGCCGCGGCATGTGCGGGTGCGCGGCCGGAAATTTAATTTTCAACCGGGTGACGCGTTGGGAGTGAACGATGGTGCGATACCGTGCGTTTGTATCTATTGCCGGTATTTTTTGGGGAATCAGGTCTTGACAGTGCGTGTACGCGTTGCTATCATTGAAAATCAATACCGATAGCACGAAATAATATTTCATCCGGACGGGGAAATATTCACCGGAAGGGTCGCTCCTGCATATAATCAGGATATACGGTAGCGGCCGGGATAAGCCCGCACTTTGTCGTGTCTTTAGGGGAACGATGCAATAAGCGGGCTACTGTTTGCTAAAATTTTTGTCGCCTGGCTGTGGAACATGAGGGAGCGCTAACCGAGGGGGAATCATGCGTATATCAATTAATGGGGCAGGGGTGGAAATTTCAGCAGGCACGGCCATTCTTGAAGCTATCCGTATGTCCGGTACCCAGCTTAGGGAGCCTGACCTTGGCGGGATGAAAGATTTTATCTTTAACCCGGTTTGTCCTCTGCGTGGGGTAGCCGAGGTCGATGGTGAATTATGCCCGCTGGTTTTTCTGTCGAGCCGGCCCGTACGCGAAAATATGGTGATCGTGACGCAATCCGAGCGCATTAACGCTCATGTGGAAGAGCGCGCTAAACTGATGCGCGAACAGCGGGAATGTTATTTCATGAAGCAATGGCAGAAGATGTTGCTGGCGGAAGCGGAAAGCGCCGGCAGAGTTACCCGGGAGGAGTGGGAACGCTTTTCGTTTGCTGCGCGCGGCTCCGAGCCGTCAATTTACCATGACCCGAATAAATGCGTGCGCTGTAAAGCCTGTGTTGAAGTCTGCCGGGATATTCAAACGGTGGAGGCGTTACGTTTTGATGAGAAAGAGGGGGTCGTATTCGATGAAAGCCGTTGTGTTCGCTGTGGCCAATGTATCCACCATTGTCCGATGGGAGCTACCGCTAAATTCAAAGTGATTACCGATATGTTGGGATGCAGTGATTGCGCCTTTGCCAGGCCTTTGGGCGCAATGCGCGAAGTGGATGATGTAATGAAAGTTATGACGGCGCTCAAGGATAGTCAGAGTTATTGTATTGTTCAGTTTGCTCCTGCGGTTCGCGCGTCCATTGGCGAAGAGTTTGGTATGCCTGACGGAGAGCTGGTCACCAAGAAACTCTACGCTGCCTTACGGCGCGCCGGTTTTAAAAAAGTTTGGGATACCAATTTTGCGGCGGATTTGACGATTATGGAAGAGGGAATGGAATTTATCGAGCGGGTTAAGAATAGCGGCCCGTTGCCGCAATTTACGTCTTGTTCTCCGGGATGGATTCGTTTTGTCGAAACATTTTTTCCCGGCCTTTTGCCGAACATCTCCACAGCCAAAAGCCCCCAGCAGATGTTTGGAGCTGTCGCAAAAACCTTCGGCGCAAAAAATTTAGGGATCGCCCCGGAAAAGATGAAGGTTATTTCGATCATGCCGTGTACGGCTAAAAAATCAGAATGTTCGCGGCCGGAGATGAATAGCGCGTATAAATATTGGAAGAGTGAGAATCAGAACGCTTGCGAGCATAATTTTCAAGATGTTGATTTTGTGCTTACTACCCGGGAGTTGGCAAAACTGTTTAAAATGCTCGGGATTGATCTTCGAAAAATGCCTGCCGAAGAAGCGGATCCGCTTTTAGGCGACTATACCGGCGCAGCGCCAATTTTCGGGCGCACCGGCGGCGTTATGGAAGCGGCTTTGCGAACCGTGGTGACGGTGCTTACCGGCAAGCCGCCGGTATCGTTGGAGTTTAAGGATCTCGGATCAATGGATGGGATCAAACGTGCGGCGTTAAAAGTTGGAGATCTGACGGTTAAGGTGGCCGTGGCGCATGGGTTGAAGAATGCCCGGACCGTATGCGAGTCTGTTTTGTCCGGAGGAGAGTTTGCGCAATATCATTTTATTGAGATAATGACCTGTCCGGGAGGTTGCATCGGCGGCGGCGGGCAGCCGATTCCAACGAATGAAGAGACAAAAACGACAAGAACGTGCGGGCTTAACCGGGATGATCACGAAGTGTGCGCTTTGCGCATGAGCCATGAAAATCCCGAAGTTAAAGGTTTATACGAAAGTTTTCTGGGTAAGCCGCTTAGTCATATTTCTCACGAATTATTGCATACAACGTACACGGTTAGGACGGGTGCGTAGTCATCGTGGATTAACGCGGATAGTTCACCACGCCGGTGAACTATCCGCCCCCCCCTCGGACCGTTGCCGCATCTCCGGACGATCGTCATCCGCGGTGACCACGGTAATTTAAAAGCACCAATTTTGGCAATGAAAAGTATACCCGCCTGGCTGAAACCGATCAGCTGTTGACCGCTTTTCGTTCCGTGTAATGTTTAAGCCGATAACTGTTTCCCTTCATGTTGACGACGTGGCAATGATGCAAGAGTCGGGCCAAGACCACCAATGAGTCCTTCCTATTTTGTTGAAAGAGTGATTATATGGTATAGTTTAACGGTTTTTCGGGATCGGCGATTTGACGATGTTTGAGGAGAACGATGAGGAGAGGGATGTTTGTGCGGAAATGTCGGAAACAATGGTTTGAAGCCGGCAGTGCCGCGATTTTTTTCTTTATAGCGGGTGTTCTGGCCGCGCCGGCGGCAGAGCAGGCCATTGCGGGTGAGCGCGCTTCTGCGGCGGCTTTAGCCCGGATATTTCACCAGGAAGGTGAAAGATTCGGGCTATCGCCGGCCGTATATATTCAGAATAGGTATATTCACGAAGTAATGGCCGCGGAACGGATTTTAGCGGGTTTATACGCGCAGTACCGCGCGGGAACGCCGGAAGTGGAGCAGGCCGCGCCGGCGGGGGCGCAGGTCCGTGTGATAGACACAGGCTTGTGTCTTGATTTTGACGGTTCGCCGCTGCGGTTTTATGTGCAATCCGGCGCGGATATTCCACCGGAATTTATCAATTACACACTTGTCCATCAGATTTCGAAACCAGGACAGGTGTTTTCAGTTTTTCGCAAAGAACCGGCGCGCACCGCGCTGCTGGCCAAGCGCGCGGCGCAGGTGCTCGCCGATACGACGGCATTTGCCGCGTGGCTGGATGTGTTAACCCGGGAAAAGGTTCCGGCGGACAGAATATACACGGCGATAGAATTAGCGGATAAAAGCCGGGAAGAAATCGCCGCCTTGGGGCATATTCTGGTAGAAGGCATGGTCAATTGGCGCGACGGAAAAATTGTCGTCGGCCGGCATTGGGGCACGCACCAACAACAACGCGGTTCGAAGTATCATCTGGAACTGTTTAATGGTTTTGCCGTGCGCCTGCATTTTTTTAGAGACGGCAGCGATAAGATTTTTTATCCGGTATTCGATATCGCTTCCGGCGCGGTGATCGACGCCTATGCCGACCGCATTTCGGCGGAACAATTCGTCGAATACCGTCACGCGGCAGTAGTGGTGCGTTTGGCCGGGGAAGGGAGTTTGAGCCTGGGCGGGGGGCGGCCGTTTGTCGACGGCGCGTTTCCGGAGAAACAGCGGCCCTGGGCGAAATTCGGCGCGGAATTCAGCGGGCAGTTAGTGTTGGCAGCGATACAATCCGGGCACCTGCAGTCGTACGTTGACCGCTGTGTGTTTTTGCAGACCAATAAGGATGAATGGTTTTCACTGGTGCGGCGTAAATCAGCGGAGCAGGTTATTACCTCATTTTGGAAGAAGCTCGTAGCGCAGGAGTTTAATCGTTTGGGCGAGGACAACGTTATCGACCGCTATTTTCTTGACGACGCCTATTTGAATATCGGCGGCCGAAACAAGATGATCTCGTTCGGCCGTGAGGCGGTGGGCCGGCCGGTGCGGATCGATGATATACGGAATCCTTCCGGTGATTATGCCCTGGTATGCGGCGCGCAGGTCGAGTTGGCTGACGGTGCGGTAGTACGTAAAGATTTATCGCAGATATATGGTGTGAAATCAGGCGGCAATGCGGAATCATTTGAACGCGGAAATTTGTTTAATGTCTTCGAGCATTGGTCGGAGGATAGGTTGTCTCACGTGCAGCGCCGGCGGCAGCGT
>JAMWCB010000008.1 GCA_023819605.1 Candidatus Omnitrophota bacterium | reverse complement strand
GTCGTCGCGGGGTAGTCAGTTTCAACAATGCTGGCACAGCCTCACCTCGCTTGTCTGTCGGTCGATTCATCAACAATGTGCCGTTGTCAGTTCATGCTTCTGTGCCGAAGCGCTTTTCCAGCCGGGCGCGGAACGAATCCGCCCCTTCATCGGCGCGCACCACTTCGATATTGCCCCCGGCCAGAATCGCGCGCAGGATGCGGCGCTGCGCGTAGGGATTCGCGCGCCGAAACCCGCAGTACAGGCAATTATTCACGCAGCAATTGCCCAAGTACAACGGCGCGAAGGTGATGATCCGGTTATCGTAAACCTTCAACTTAACGTTAAGCGCCGCTTCCTGCATGGCGGCGATCATGTCCGGATCGGTAACGCGCAACAGCGCCGCGGTTTCTTCCGGGGTCAATGTTTGAATCGCCAGGGACTTATCCAAAATAGCGCGGATACGGCCGGCATCGAGGGGCGCCGGCTGCAGGCAGCGGGCAATATGCGCGTCATCAATAAAATCGCTGCCGTCCGGCCGCAGATATTTCGCGATTTGTTCCGGACGGATGCGCTGCCGCAGCCATTCTTCCGGATTAGGTGCCTGATCCTTCATATCCATCTGATTACGTTCCTTTCTGTCCGCGACGCACGTGCTCATATTCCGCCAACGCGGCCGGAAACGGGCCTAATACCCTGCCCATCGCACCCTGCACCGCCGCAATACATACGCCGTAATTGGTGATCGGCACTGCCGCCTGCTGCGCCTGCTGTATCCGATAGAGCATTTCCCGGCGGTTGAGCATGCAGCCGCCGCACTGCACAATCAAGGAATACCGGGATAAATCCGCGGGAAAATCCTTGCCGCTGCAGACATCGACCTGCAGGTCCACACCGGCATACTGTCGCATCCAGCGGGGTATTTTAACCCGTCCGATATCGTCTTCCAGCGCGTGATGGCTACAGGATTCGGCGATGAGGATACGATCCCCGGACCGCAAACCGTCGATCGCTGCCGCGCCGGCGGCCAGAACGCGCAGATCACCGCGCTGCCGCGCCAGCAAAATCGAAAACGTCGTGCAGGCAACCGCCGGCGGCGTATCGGCGATCATTTTCAGCATAACCTGCGAATCACAGACGACCAGATCCGGCGGAAGCGCCAGCCGCTGCAATAATGCCGCATACTCGCGTTCTTTCACCACGCAGACGAACGCGTCGTGATCCAGCGCGTCGCGGATCGCCTGCACCTGCGGCAGAATCAACCGTCCTTTCGGAGCCTGCAGGTCGATCGGCACAATCATCACCGCCATGCCGCCGGCCGGAATTATATCGCCCAGCAAGGGCGGCGCCCGCAAAAAATCTTCCGGGCATATCCATAACAAAAGCCGTTTCAACTCTTCGCGGGCGCGTTCGGCGTCCGGCCCATCGATTGACCGGGAACTGCAGCAGACGACCGCGGCACTCTTCTGCCGCACCCGCTGTAAAAAATCTTCCGATGCCCGGCGCACATCGCATTTATTCACGATGATCGCCAGCGGCTGCTTCCGCTCCGCGGCCATGGCGCAAATCTGTTCTTCATACGCGGCCCACTGTTCCGGTTCCGTGACCAAGGCGACGATATCCGCCTGTTCAAATACCCGCCGGGTCTTCCGCAGGCGTTCCGCGGACAGCGCAGAAGCATCGTCCAAACCGGCCGTATCTAAAAAAAGAACCGGGCCCAACGGCAGCAATTCCATGGGTTTTTCCACCACATCGGTGGTGGTGCCCGCCTGCGGCGAAGTAATCGCCACGTCCTGGCCAACAATCATATTCAAAAAACTGGATTTGCCGACATTTGTCCGGCCGAATAAGCCGATATGCAACCGTACCGATTTCGGAGCACTCAACATAACGCCAACCTCTGCGGCGGAGCCCGCGTTTTTCGCCGGCCGGCGGCCTCTTAAAAACCACGCCCCGCTGGCCGCCTCTTCAGGCCAATGGCCGCTGCCGGTCGCGGTCCGCCCGCTCGTCCGGAACTTCCTCCGGCGCCGCCGGCCGCGGCGCGTCCGGCACAAACCCCAATTGCAGCAATCGCTCCGGCGAAAGCACCTGCCGCACCACGCCTTCGCCGAGCCGCTGCTCCAGAAATTTCCACCAATCGTGATCCGGTGAAACCGCGTATTCTTTGACTATCGCTGTCGCCCGTTCATAGCCGAGGATCGGAACAAAAGCCGTAATCAGCACCGGACTCTTCGCTAAACGGCGCCGGCAAACCGCCACATCGGCGACAACGCCGTCGATGTGCGGCGCGAATAACCCGTCGGCGCGCGTTAGCACGGCCAATGACTCCAGCAAACTATACGCCACCACGGGAAGGAATTCCGATAACTGCAAAGTTCCGCGCGCCGCCGCCTGCGCAAGCAGCGCATCGTTGGCGCACATTTTCAACCCGGCCTGAATAACCGTTTCACAGAGCACCGGGTTAACCTTTCCCGGCATAATCGACGAACCTGCCTGCAGCGGCGGCAGGCGGATCTCTTCCCAATAATTCAGCAGCCGCAGGTCATTGGCTATTTTTATCAAATTCCCCGCATGCGCTTTCAAAATCCCGGATACTTCCACGAAGGCATCGGCGTTCGCGGTGCCGTCGACCAAATTTTCCGCGCGGCTGATGCCGCGGCCGGTCAATTGGCGAAGGATATCCGTAACCAAAAAAATATAATCCCGCGGCGCGGCCAAACCGTTGCCCAATGCGGTTCCGCCGAAATTGACGACGCGCAAGCGCTCGGTGCATTTCGACGTGCGCCAGCGGTCGCGCTCCAGCGCTCCGGCGAATGCCGAAAATTCCTGCCCCAGGCTCATCGGCACCGCATCCTGCAATTCCGTGCGTCCGAGCTTGATTATCCGCGCGAACTCTTTCTCTTTTTTTTGAAAACTACCCTGTAAACGGGCGATCGCGCCGCTCAATGTATCGATTTCGGAAAGAGCCGCGATTTTAACCGCGGTAGGAAAGGTGTCATTCGTCGACTGGTGCAGATTGACGTCAGCCAGCGGATGCAGGGCCTGGTAATCGCCGCGGCGACGCCCCAGCAATTCCAACGCCCGGTTTGCCACGACTTCATTGACATTCATATTCAGCGAGGTACCCGCTCCGCCGCTGAGCGCATCGATGACGAACTGTTCCGCGTGCCGGCCGGCGATAATTTCATCGCAGGCCGCGCAGATCGCCTGCGCTTTTTCCGGCGGCAGATACCCCAACGTCAGATTGGCTCTGCACGCGGCTTTTTTCACCACCGCGTACGATTGCCAGAAAACCGGCGGCAACCGTAACCCGCTTACCTGCCCGTGTTCCTGCGCCCGCAGCGTATGAATTCCCCAGTAAACATCCTCCGGGACATCCCGCTCACCGAGCAGATCAGACTCGCGCCGGGTATTCTCCATGGCAAGCCCTGCTCAGGCACCGGCAAGGCGCATCGTTACCAATTTAGCGTTTACGCCGCGCACGGCGTTAAGTTTGGCCGCGAGCGCTTTAAGCTCAGCCGGCGCGCCGAGCAGTTCCAGGATAATGCAGCCTGCATCCGAACATTGCTCCGGCCCGCTCTCGTGCAGGCCAAGGCGTGTTTTAATCATACACCCGTTATCGGTGAGCAAGCGCTGTACTGCCGCGGCTGTTTCCCGCCGTTTGCCGACCAACATTACTAAAATCGATTTTTTCATGCGTCCGCCCTCCTCTGGATTCCCGTTTTCCCCGACGCCGCACTCAGGCGCCGATATTCTCCTGCACGCATTTCAACAATTGTTCCGGCTTAATCGGTTTTTCCAAAACCGCTTTCACCGGCAGCCAATCGTCATCCGGCTCCAATTTCATATCCAGATGCAGCTCGTCACGCACGCCGGTAACCAAGATCACCGGAATGGCGCCGGTTTTGGCATGATCGCGCAAGTAACGCGCCACCTCGTACCCTTCGGTCTGGTGGGACATCATCACATCCAAAATAATCAACTGCGGCGCCCAGGATTTTGCCCGGGAAACACCTTCGCCGCCGCTGGCCGCTGCCTCCACCGCGTACCCTTGCGCGGAAAGCAGTGTAATCAGCGCTTCCGCAAAATCAGCATCATCATCGATGATTAAAATCCGCTTCATTCCATCCCCCTTTTACTTTCGGTACATCGGCCGGGCAAAATACCGCGTATGCAGATAATGGTGCGCTTTTTCGCTCAACGGCTTTTCCAAAAATTCCGCGTACAACTGCCGCACATGCGGATTGGCATGGGAATAACGCACTTTTTGCTCCCGGTCATCCTGATAAAGGCCTTTGGAACGCGCGATCCGCAACGCGTCGGTCACCCCGTACGGCTGACCGCCGCCGCCAACGCAACCGCCGGGACAGGCCATCACTTCAATAAAATGATACGGCAATTCCGTGCCGTCTTTCAGCGCTTTCTGAACTTTCTGCAGCACGTATTCCACATTGCCGATTCCGTGGGCGACGGCCAACTTAACCGTTTTTCCGGCAATCGCCACGCTGGTTTCTTTCACTCCCTGCAAGCCGCGCACATTTTCGAACTCAATTTTTTCGTAATTCTTCTGCGTAATCAAAAAATAGGCGGTGCGCAGAGCCGCTTCCATGACGCCCCCGGTGGCCCCGAAAATGACCCCGGCCCCGGTATAATCGCCGAGTATATAATCCGGTCCTTCCGGCGGCAGATTGACGAAATCGATGCCCGCTTGTTTTATCATACGGCTGATTTCGCGGGTCGTCAACACGATATCGATATCCTGATGCCCGGAGGCGAACATTTCATAACTGCGGGTAATTTCATATTTTTTTGCCGTGCACGGCATCACCGAAACCATGGCGATCGTCGCCGGATCGATATTTTTTTTCTGGGCATAGTACGTTTTCGATAAAACGCCGACCATTTCATGCGGCGATTTTGCCGATGAAAAATATTCGACCATGTCCGGATAAAACCGCTCCATAAAATCGACCCAGGACGGGCAGCAAGTGGTAATCAACGGTAATGCGCCTTTATTGTGGGCAAAACGCTCCACAAATTCCGAGGCCTCTTCCATAATCGTCAAATCCGCGCCGAAATTCGTGTCGAACACGGCCTTAAACCCCAAGCGGCGCAACGCCGCGTAGAGCTTGCCGGTCAACAACGCGCCATCCGGAAATCCGAACGCTTCGCCGATCGCCACGCGGACCGCCGGCGCGATCTGGACGACGCAGTATTTCTGTTCATCATGCAACACCCGCCACACATCGTCGGTCTGATCGAACTCGACGATCGCGCCGGTGGGGCAATGCGCCGAGCATTGTCCGCATTTGATACAGGGGCTGTCGCTGAGCTTGATGTCGCCGGCCGCGGAAATGCGTGTCTGCACTCCCCGTTCTAAAAAAGACAGCGCCCAGACGTTCTGAATTTTCTGACAGACGTGCACGCAGCGGCCGCAGAGGATACATTTTTCCGGCACCAGCGTAATCGTTTTGGTGGAAGGATCTTCCGGAATCTGCCGCAGGAACTGGGGATAAGGCACCTGCCGGATGCCGAAATCCGCGGTTAGGCGCTGCAATTCGCAGTTATTGTTCCGGCCGCACTGCAAACAATCGTTCGGATGATTGGAAAGAATCAATTCCAACACGGTGCGGCGGATATCCTGCAACTGCTGATCGTGCGTAACGATATCCATGCCTTCTTCCACCGGCGTGCAGCACGAACGCAGCATTTTATTCGCTCCCTTGACCTTCACCACGCAGATCCCGCAGGCGGCGGTCGCCTGTAAATCCGGATGCTTGCACAGCGCCGGGATCTTGATATTCAATTTTTTTGCGGCGTCGAGAATACTCGTCCCCGGTTGCACGCTCAGTTCGACATTATTGATTTTTATGCGCACCATATCGCTTACTCCTGTTTAATCGCAGCAAATTTGCACGTTTCATAACATTTTCCACATTTGACACATACCGCCGGATCGATCGTATACACATTCGCCGCCGAACGCGTTATCGCCGCGACCGGACAGGCGCGCAGGCACATGCCGCAGCGCTTGCATGCCTCCTGGATAATCGTGAACCGCAGCAAGCTCGCGCATTTTTTCGCGCCGCAGCGGCGCTCTTTAATGTGCTCCACATACTCCCGGCGGAAATATTTCAAAGTCGAAAGTACCGGATTGGGCGCGGTTTGACCCAGGCCGCACAACGAAGCCCGCTGCACGGCAGCGCAAATACGCTCCATTTTATCCACGTCCTCCATGGACGCTTTGCCCTCCGAGATGCGGCGCAGGTAGCCAAGCATCTGCACTCCGCCGATACGGCACGGCGCGCATTTACCGCAGGATTCGTCGACGCAAAATCCCAAATAAAATTTCGAAATGTCCACCATGCAATCGTCTTCATCCATGACAATCATCCCGCCGGAACCCATAATCGATCCCAATTTTTGCAAATTTTCATAATCGACCGGCGTATCGAGCAAATGTTCGGGAATCACACCGCCGGAAGGGCCGCCGGTCTGCACCGCTTTGATCCGCTTGTCCTTGAGCACCCCGCCGCCGATTTCAAAGACAATTTGACGCAAGGTAATCCCCATCGGCACCTCGATCAAGCCGGAGCGCTTGACTTTGCCGGTCAGCGCGAAGACTTTCGTTCCTTTTGCCGAGGGACTGCCGATGCCGGCAAACCATGCCCCGCCGCGCAGGATAATCTGCGCCACGTTCGCCAGGGTCTCGACATTATTGATCACCGTCGGTTTACCCCACAACCCGGATACCGTCGGATACGGCGGCCGCGGTTTCGGACAGCCGCGCTTGCCTTCAATCGACGCGATCAACGCCGTTTCTTCGCCGCAGACGAACGCGCCCGCGCCTAAACGAATTTGCAGATCAAAGGAAAAATCGCCGCCGAGGATCCGCTCTCCCAGCAGGCCGTACGAGCGGGCCTGATCGATGGCGATCTGAATGCGCTTGATCGCCAGCGGGTACTCGGCGCGGATATAAAAAATCCCCTTTTGCGCGCCGACCAGATATCCGGCAATCATCATCCCTTCCACCACCGCATGCGGGTCTCCTTCCAGAACACTGCGGTCCATGTACGCGCCGGGGTCTCCCTCGTCGCCGTTGCAGATGACATATTTTTCCGCGGAATCCATTCGGTAGGCGAAATTCCACTTCATCCACGTCGGGAACCCGCCGCCGCCGCGGCCGCGGAGGCCGCTTAGCTTCATCTCGTTAATCCATTCCTCGCGCGTACGCTCGCTGAGGACGCGTTTCAACGCCTGGTAGCCTTCGCCGGCAATATAATCTTCGATCCGTTCCGGGTCGATGCGACCGCAATTACGTAAAACAATTTTTATCTGCCGCACCTTCGCCGGCGGCGTTAAATCCTCGAGTTTTTTATTTTTCTTCACGGATTCGCCGATAATCCGCCCGGCATCCGCCGGCTTTACCTGAACGTAGTCGATATTTTCCGGCAGAATGCGGACGACAACCCCCTGGCCGGCTTTCCCCGTCTCGGCAACCCGCACCAGTTGCACCGCCGCGTCCAAAGACTCCGCCTTGACTGCCGCGGCCAATGCCTCATATACCGCCTTTTCCCGCCCCTGCTGATCGCTGTCACCGAGAAAAATTGTTTTTTTATTTCTCATCGTCCACCTTCACCGTATAGATGTAATCCTGCACAAACAGTTTCCGCTCGACATGCTGCTCGATAATCTCACCGGCAATTTGCGGCGTCACGCGCCCATAAGTAACCGTAGGCATGCCTTCGACCGCAACTTCCACCAGCGGCTCCGCATAACACATCCCGGCGCAGCCGCATTGTTCCACCGCGATTTTTAATCCGCGGGCGGCGACGTTGCGGCGCAAGGTTGCCAGTACCGCTTCCGCGCCGGCCGCGATACCGCACGTGCTCATGCCCACGCGGATCAAGTTTTTCGGAACCTTTGCCGCACAGTCCGCGGCCAACTGGTCCAGCGACGCCGCGGTCAACTTCTGGGTATTCATGCAGTAACCTCCTCGTTCTTTTTCATATATTCGGCAAGAATTCCGTGGATCTGTTCCACCTGAACTTTGCCGTGAACTGTATCGTCGATGGTGATGACCGGCGCCAGCCCGCAGCATCCCAAACAACGAACCACCTGCAGATGAAACAATCCGTCGGTAGTCGAATGTTCCTCTTCCACATTCAAAATCCGCTTAATTTCCGACAAAAGCTGCGGTGCGCCTTTCAAATAGCAGGCCGTGCCCATACAAACGGAAATTTGATGCTTGCCCGGCGCCTCCAGCTTGAAATAATTGTAGAACGTCAACACTTCATAAATTCGCGCCAGCGGCACATCCAGCACCCGGGAAATTTCGAACGCCGCCTGACGGGGCACATACCGGAAATGTTTTTGAATTTCGTGCAGAATCATCACCAAGCTTCCCGGGACGCCGCGCCATTTTTCGACCATGCGCTCCACATCGCGCGCCAATGTTTCCGTGTGTTGGCGGCGGTCGGCAAGCAGCTGTTCGATCGTTCTGAGCAATTCTTCCGGATGCAAGGGTTTTTCCAGCACCGCCTTGACCGTGCGCGGCTTATTTTGTTTGAATAATGCCGGCAATTCTTCCCGGTACGCGCCGCTGACCAGAATAACCGGAATCCCCCGGCTGCCGGCGTCTTCCTCGATGACGCGCGCCGTATCGATGCCTTCGGTCTTATAAGTCATCATCAAGTCGCAGACAACCACGTCGGGCGATTCGTGTTTTACTTTCGCAAAACCTTCCTGGCCGTTTTTCGCCTGCACGACCGCATACCCCTGCGCGCTGAGCAACAGCGCCGTCGCTTCTAAAAAATCGTCGTCATCGTCAATTAATAATACCTTTGCTCTATGCATATATCCTCCTGCGTAATCAATACGGTTAATCTGCTGCGTTCAAGCGGAAACGGAATACATTGCCGGATGATTCGGGCAGCGCGGCAAGCGAACCGCCGTGCTGCTCGATAATCCGCTGCGCGATAAACAAACCGATGCCGGTGCCCTTAATTTTTTCCGTGCCGGCGTAGTGCAGCCGGGAAAAACGCCGGAATAATTTTGGAAGGTCTCCCGGCGCGATCGGGATGCCGTCATTATAGACATCGACTTCCACGGAAGCTTCCCGGCGCCGGGCGGCCAACCGCACCGTGCCGCCCGTCTGTCCGTATTTGACCGCGTTAGCAACGAGATTATTGGCGACAATCTGCATCATATCACGGTCGGCATCGACCGTGATATCCGCAGGAATTTCGTTGACAACCCGCATTTGTTTCTCCTGTGCCAATTGCGCGAATGCATCGACCGCCTCTTCAAAAATATCCGCGCGCACCGACAGCCGGACACGATGCAGGGCCAGCTCATTTTTTTCAATCCGGCTCAGGCTTAAAAAATTACGCACCGTGGCCGCCAGGTACTCCAAATTTTTGGACATAGCCTGCACGGCTTTTTTCTGAGCATCGCTCAATGCCCCGAGCAACCCGTTCCCCAAATTATAGCTATTGACAATCAGCGAAGACAAAATACTCTTCAATTCGTGCGAAACGAAACCGACCACGTCAAGATAATTACGGTTCATCGCGCCCAGTTGTTCATTCGTCTGGCGCAACCCCTGCTCCCGCTCGGCAAGCTTCTGAACCATGGCATTAAATTCGCGGTTGAGCAGGCAAAATTCTTTCACCCCGCAATGGTCGGGAATGCGATGGCACATGTCTCCCTGCCTGATCGCCGCGGTCGCGCGCAATAAATCCTGCACTGGCCGGGTAATCCGGGAAATAATCCATACCGCGGCCGCGGAGGCCAATACTATCGACGAAATGATAATCGCGAATAATGCGGCCATAAAACGGTTCTTTTCCGCCGCAAACGGTTCTTCCAACACTCCCAGCGAGAGGATTCCGATTGGCCGGCCGTTTATATCAAAGATCGGTTCATACGCGGTGAAATACCATTTCTGCATGACCAATGACCGGCCGATCCACTGTTTCTTTTGTTCAATCACGGTATGATAAACTTCCGCCGCCGCGCGCGTGCCGATCGCCCGATTTCCCGTGCCATCAACGACATTGGTGGCCACGCGCACATCATCCAGAAAAATCGTCACCCGCCCCAACGCCTCGCCGCGGTATAACGCGTAATCGAAAATCAAATCGCGGATCCGGTCAACGAGCACGAAGCGCCGGTTAATAATTTTACCCGCGGCCAAAACACCGCACAAATCGCCCTGCGCGTCGTGCACCGGAACGGCGTACTCCAAGGCCAACGCCGTATCGATTTTCCGGCGTTCGAACGCCGCGGCGCGCGGCGTGGGAATAACCGCGATTCGCGCACGCGCGGCAAGCTCCGCATCATATTGGTTCAGTTCTTCCGGAAAAATCAGCCGGCTGCCGCCGCGCGCCTGCCCCTGCCGCGCGGCTTCCCGCACAATTTCGCTTGCCGCGCCGCCGGCCTGCTCCGGCGTCAGCCAGGCAAGATAATCAAGGCCCAATTCCGTGCGGCGCTCCGCGGAAAGAGGCGCCGGCGGCGCTAAAAGTTCCAGCGTCCAACGGATCGCGTCAAGTTCCTGCTGGTACATGGTGCGCGTCGCGTCAAGATTTTTACGCACTTCATTCTTGATGCGAACAACCAATTCCTGTTGCAATAACGTATACACCAACAGCGTAATCGCCGTGCCGACGAAAATGATAATTGCGATAAACGCGCCGACTATCTGAGTTCGTAACGTTTTCGGACGCATGAATAATCCTTTAACCCCGCATCTTCGACCCGCGAACCTACCGCCGATTCCGGTTACTCCACCTGGTGCGCGCCTGCGTCCGCTTCCAATTCTCCCAGAAAGATGCGCTGCCCCGAGGTGCTGAAAAAAATCACGTTTTCCAGTTCCGTAACCAAATTGACGGAATTAATCACACACTGCTTCGGAGAACGAAGACGAAGCGGGGCAAAATTTAATACACCGCGAATCCCGGACGTAACCATGCGGTCGAAAACCATCTGTGCCGCCGACTCCGGAACGGCAATAATCCCAATTTTTATACCGCGCGCGTTGACAAACGGAATTAACCGGTCTAACGAATACACCGGAACCGGCGCCGTATCGGACCACTTTTGCGCATCAATATCAAAAGCGGCCACAATTTTAATTTTTTCTTTTTCAAAACCATTGTATTTTAACAATGCCGCTCCGATATTGCCCACCCCGGCAATAATCACCTCCTGAATTTGATCCTTACCCAAAATATTATTCAGTTGTGCGAACAAATCATCGATCTGATACCCGCCGCGCTTGCTGCCGGTAATACCGAATACCGAAAAATCTTTGCGCACTTGTGAGGAGGTAACCCCAATGGCGTCCGCCAAATTATCGGAAAAAATGCGAACCAGGCCCATTGTTTTAAAACGATGCAATGCATTTTTATACCGGGACAACCGCGCCACTGATTTTTTATTCGCAATCATATACACTACCTTTATTTGTTATTTTTTTCACAATTTATGATTTTAATGTATAACACCTGCATTAATTTTGTCAAGTTTTTTTGTTATTTATTTCACAAATATTTTTTTTATTATTACCCATGATTTTTACAGGAGATGGGAAAAAAATAGAGAAGCAGATCACCGTCCCTGGCAAAGAAATGTTTCATAGCCGCCGGAAAGGTTCACGGCGTCAAAACCTTTCTGCCGCAAAAAACGCACCGCCGTATGCGCGCGTGCGCCGAACTGACAAAACACATATAATCGTTTGCCGGATGGAATTTCCATAACACGCTGCCGCAAATCGTCAACCGGGATATTCACGGCGCCGGAGACCGTGCCGGAAGCAAACTCTCTAACCGTGCGCACATCCAACACATAACCGCCCTCCGGCACATCTTCCCAATGCGCCAGCGGGGACAATCCCCGCAGGTGGTTAACCGCGACCATGGCCGTCATATTCACCGGATCTTTTGCCGCGCCGAACGGCGGCGCGTAACACAAATCGAACTCCATCAGGTCAAAGACCGTCATCGCATGCTTAATCGCCACGGCAAACAAATCGGCGCGCTTATCGACGCCTTCGTTTCCGACGACCTGCGCGCCGAACACCTGTCCGGAATCCGGCGCAAACAATAATTTGATCGATAACGGCGTTGCTCCGGGATAATATCCCGCGCGGTGCGCCGGGTGCGTATAAACTTTCCGGAACCGGCGATTATGCCGACACAAAACTTTTTCCGTCACGCCGGTCATCGCTGCCGCCAGTGTAAACACTTTAACGATGGCCGTGCCGATCCCGCCGCGGTATTCGTCGCCGATACCGGCTATGGTATTGGCGGCGGCCAATGCCTGCCGCGCCGCCGGCCAGGCCAACGGCAAATGCGCATATTCGGCAAGCAGCGGATGCAAAATTTCCACCGCGTCGCCGACCGCGTAAATATCCGGATCATTGGTCTGCATCCGCGCATTAACCCGAATGCCGCTGCGGCCGATGGCCAGGCCCGCCGTTTCAGCCAGGCGAATTTCCGGCCGGACGCCGATCGAAAAAACCACCATATCCGTTTCAATCATACGGCCGCACCGCAAACTGACCCGCAGGCTGCCGCCGGCGCCGCGCGCCAAGCCGACAACTTCCTCGCTTACTTCCGCCCGCACGCCATGCGCAATCAACTCCCGCTCAATTAGAATCGCCATTTCCGGATCCAGATGCGGCAGAACCTGGGCCTGTTTTTCGACGATGACCACTTCCATCCCGCGCTCCCGCAGGTTCTCGGCCATCTCCAGGCCGATAAATCCGGCGCCGATAACCACCGCGTGGCGAGCGCGGCCGTTATCCAACGCTTCCTTAATTGCATCGATATCCGGAACAGTGCGCACCCGGTGCACACCCGGCAGATCAATACCCGGAATATCCGGAATGATCGGCTCCGCGCCCGGCGAAAGAATCAGCCGGTCATAAGATTCCGCATATTCACGTCCGCCGGCTTCCCGCACGCGCACGCGGCGAAATTCGCGCTCAATCGCCGTCACTTCACAACGCGTCCGAACATCGACCCGAAACCGCCGGGAAAATCCCTGCGGCGTCTGCAAGAGCAACTGCTCGCGTTCGGCGATAACGCCGCCGGCATAATACGGCAAGCCGCAATTGGCGTAGGAAATGTACTCACCGCGTTCAAAGAGGACGATTTCCGCCGTTTCATCAAGCCGCCGCAAACGCGCGGCGGCGGCAGCACCGCCGGCGACGCCTCCGACAATCAAAACTTTCATAGCGAAAACCTTTCTGTGCGCGTGCGGCCGGCGGCGAAGAAACGCCCGTTAACCGTTTTTTTTAACGGTGTAAGAAAGCGTCATCTTCTCCAGCTCGTTTGTTTTTCCCAGCCGCTTTGCCTGCCAGTATTTCGCGTAGGCGAGCAACTGATAACTAACATTAAACCACGTGATCATCAGGCCGATAAACCCATCGCGAAACCCTTGCTTCTGTATATAGCCTTTAAAAAATCGGGAAAACATGCGGGCGCATGCAATGGAGAGATTCATCTTCCGGCCGTCGCGCAGCCATTTCGCCGCTTCCAGAGAACTCTGCACATTCAGTTTATTGAGCAGATGGGTAAAGTCATTGCAAAAATAATGAAGAATATCACCCTTCAACCGTCCATCTTTGCCGTCTAAAGAAATGCGCGGATGAATTTCCGCCTCCTCATACCAAAACTTGCCTTTGCGAAAAATTCGCACTTTATACCCCGGATACCAGCCGCCATGGCGGATCCAATACGTTTGCGCATAAATATTTTTAATCGGCAGGGAAAACGCGTTATACGATGTCGGCGCGGAAAGGCGGGCGATTATCTCATCACGCAATTCGTCGCTGACCCGCTCGTCCGCATCCAGCGTAAAAACCCAATCCTGCGTTGCGCGCGCGTACGCGCGATTACGAATCGCCCCTTCATTATCCCAACTATCCCGGTAGAGGGTAACGCCGTGTGCGCGCGCAATCTCCAACGTTTTGTCCGAGGAACCGTAATCGACAACGATCAATTCCGACGCCCACTGGACAGACCGCAAACAATCCGCGAGATGAGCCTCTACATTCTTGGTCAAAATCACCACGCTCAACGAAACACTCTTCTGCATACCTGCTCCCCTTATCTGTTTATTCCTGTACTACCGGACGATAACAGCGTACCCAATGCCGCGGGGCAATCTGTTGCCACTGCGGCGGTTCCCGGCGGCAGAGATCGGTGCCCACCGGACAACGGCCGGCAAAACGGCATCCCCCGGAATTCTGCGGCACTGCCTGATCCGTGTGGCAAACGCGTGTATCCACCGGCCGACGGAAACTCGGCATGCACGATAATAATAACCGCGTATACGGATGCGCCGCTGCCGCATAAAGTTTCGCGGCAGCGGCTTGTTCCACGAGCGACCCCCGGTACATCACCGCGACTTCATCGCATAGCTGCCGCACCACCGCCAGATCATGCGCAATAAACAAATAGGCTAACCGATACTCCCGCTGTAACCGCACGAGCAGATTAAGAATCTGCGCTTGCGTCGAAATATCCAAGGACGCAACCGGTTCATCGAGCACCAGCAGGCGCGGATGCAACGCCAACGCCCGCGCGATCCCCACGCGCTGCCGCTCGCCGCCGCTGAGCTCAACGGGATATCGCCGCCCATATTCTCCCGGCAGATTAACCTGGCGCAATAGCTCCGCCACACGGCAGGCGGCCGGCTTGCCGCGCACGCCAAAAGCTTCCAGCGGCTCGCGGAGAATACGATTGACGGTCAACCGCGGCGATAAACTCGCCGTCGGATCCTGAAATACAATCTGGAACTGCCGCCGCAGCGGCCGCAGCCGGCGCTCTGGCATACGGGCAATATCTTCTCCCGCGAAGATGATTTCGCCGGCGCTGGGCGGAATTAAACGGACGGCCATGCGGGCAAGCGTCGATTTGCCGCAGCCTGATTCGCCGACCAATCCCAGAGTTGCGCCCGCCGCAATTTCTAAATTTATATCTTCCACCGCCGTCACCGGCAGCGCGCCCAGGGAAAGTGGACGGGCGATCAAATACTGTTTGGTGATGCGGTTGAGTTTAAGTAAAGCCAACAGCGTACCTCCTGATCGTCACCGATGGCCGCCGGCGGCGGCATATCCACGCCGCAGAGCGCAAAGGCCTGCGGACAGCGCGGATGGAACCGGCAGCCGGCAGGCCGCGATTCCGGACGCGGAACTTCGCCGGGTATGGCGGGCAGCACGCGCTCATCGTTGTCCCGCGCAGCGCCGGGAAGACATTGCAGCAATCCCCGGGTATACGGATGCTTCGGCGCATTGAGCAGCGCCGCCGCGGGGCCTTTTTCGACGATCTGCCCGGCGTACATCACCACCACATAATCCGCCAAAGAACCGATCACGTTCAAATCATGACTGATAAACAACACCGAAAAACCGTTCTGCTGCTGCAGACGTTTTAATAAACAGAGAATCTGCGCTTGGACCGTGACATCCAAAGCCGTCGTCGGTTCGTCGGCAATGAGTACGGCCGGATTGCCGACCAGAGCCAGCGCGAGCATCACCCGCTGCTTTTCGCCGCCGGAGAGCTGATGCGGATAGCGGCGCATTTTTTCCCGCGGCGCGGCAATGCCGACGCGCTGCAAGGCCGCGGCAATAAAATCTTCACGCCCGGCGGCGGGCTGCTCCGGAGCGTGGAGGATGACGGCTTCGGCAATCTGATCGTAAACGGTCAACACCGGGTTCAACGATGTCGCCGGCTCCTGAAAAACATACGCAATCCGGCGGCCGCGTACCTGCTGCAATTGTTTTTCCGAACAACGCGCCAAATCGATATCGCGGAAAAAAACGGCTCCCGCCGTCAAACTGCACGCGCGCTCCGGCAGCAGCCGGGTAATCGCCAGCGCGGTCATCGATTTTCCGCACCCGGATTCCCCGACCACCCCGACAATCGTCGCCGGCGGTATCGATAGACAGATGTCTTCAATAAGCGGAATTTGACCGAACGGCGTCTGCAGGCATACCGTCAGATGTTCAAGGGAAAGCAATCGCTCCATCGCGGTTTTCCACCTTCTCAAAAGTGTTTCTATTTTACAGCGACCCGAGCCCCACGTCAACCACTGTTCACGCAGGTCCGATTTTAGCCGGGCAGAAATTTCATTGACGCTTGATTATCGGTTAAACTATGCTAAAATTAGTTTCGTTACAGCACAACAGCTATAACCCAATCACCCAAAGGAGGTTCTCATGAAAAAAATCGGTATTATCACCAGCGGCGGCGATTGCGGCGGTTTGAATGCCGTGGTTAAAAGCGCGGCCCAGATGGGGCATCGGCGGGGTATTTCCTGCTATGTCATCCCCAACGGCTACGCCGGCTTGTACAATCTGCTCGATTTCGAAAAACTTGTGGAACTCATCCCGGAACGCATCGACCAAGTGCAGGCAAATCCGGCCGGCTCGGAGGCCGGGCATTCGCGCGTTAAGATTAAAAAAATCGACGATCCGCAGAAATACGAACGCATCAAAAAAGGCCTAAAAAAATTCGGCATCGACGGCTTGGTGATCAGCGGCGGCGATGATACCGGCAGCGTTATCGTCGATCTTTTTCAAAACGGCATCCCCTGCGTGCACGCGCCGAAAACCATGGATTTAGATCTGCAAACATACTCCGTCGGCGCCGACTCCACGATCAACCGCATTGCGCAGTTCGGCCAGGATTTAAAAACCACCGGCCGCACCCATAACCGGATTATGGTCATGGAAGTTTTCGGACGCTATGCCGGGCACACGGCTTTTCGCGGCGGCATTGCCGCGGACGCGGATGCGGTGCTGATTCCGGAACTCCCGATCGACTTTGACGTTCTGTACACGCACATGAAAAAACGTTTTATCCGGCGCATTGAACAGAGCGATGTCAGAGCCGGCACGTACCTGATCGTCGTCGCGGAAGGAATTCGCGATGCCAGCGGTAATGAACTGGTCGACGAATCAGCCGGAATCGACGCTTTCGGCCATAAAAAACTCGCCGGCGCCGGAACCTATGTGTGCCAACAACTGACGAAACGGGCAAAACAAGACCAGGAGATGAAGGAATTCATGAAACGCAACAACATGTATGTCCAGGGCATCTATGAAATTCCGGAAATCCGGGAAGTGCGCCCCGGCCATCTGGTGCGCTGCGGCAACTCCTCGGCCTATGACGTCAATTTCGGCAAAGAAGCCGGCGCGGCGGCAGTGCTGTTGCTGGAGAAAGGCATCGCCGGAGTCACCATAGTCGGCATCACCGGGAAAACGGTCAATTACATCCCGACCGCGGAAGCAATCAAACAACGCCATGTCGATACCGATCAGGTCGCTATTTTTGAAACTATGGGTATTTGTTTCGGGCGCTGCCGGCCGGAAAAATTGGCGGTCGAGTTTAAAGAAATCAAAATGCCGATTACCCGCTATATGTAAACAATCGGACATTTAAAAAAAAGCAAGAAAAGAATACTTAGCCCGCATAGTTCATCACTCGTCTGGCGACGAGCAAAAAGTGCGGGCATACCTGAATAGCAAAATTGAACCGTTCTTAACAAGGAAGGAGTTATTTAAGGCGCCGGTATAACTGAACCTAAGCATTTCTCGCTGCGGCGCGACCTGCTAAGGTTGAGTATAAATTGTACCGATTTAATAAATCCCACCGGTGTATGGTGGGATTTATCCCGCTTGGTTCAAATCACTATGCTTTAAACCATTCAGCGGGACATGTCCCGTCGATGGATGGCGGGATTCCGCTCAATTCCCCGGGTTCCTGCGGAACAGTCTCCCCGGTGAGCTTCATCCGCACCCCTTCGGGAGGATATTTCACCTTCCGGGTGAAATATCCGGGTTAGCCTGCCGTTTCCCCCTGCGGTTGTTCCATTACTGCAGGGGGTTGTTTTTCAAGATCCGGCAACAGATAATCTGCTGCCCGGTATGAACTGCGCACATAGGGTCCGGATTCGACGTGCCGAAAACCCAACTGCAACGCCAAGCCGCGATATTCCTCGAATTCCGCCGGCAAGAGAAAGCGCTGCACCGGATAGTGCGCCGGGCTCGGAGAAAGATATTGTCCCAAGCTGAGAAAATCGCACGAAACGGCCCGCAAATCTTTCAAAACATGCAACACTTCATCACTGGTTTCACCCATGCCCAGCATCAGGCCGGACTTCAGGAAACGGCATCCGGCCCGGCGCGCGGCGCTCAAGACCGCCAATGAACGCCGATATACGGCATCCAGACGGACGGATTCGTACAAACGCGGGACAGTCTCCAGGTTGTGCGCAAAAATATCCGGCCCGGCGTCGACAACCGCCTGAACCGCCGCAGGATCTCCCTGAAAATCAGGGACGAGCAATTCCACCGCAAGGGCGGGCAAACGGCTGCGGAGCAGTGCGGTCAGTCCGGCAAACGCCGCCGCGCCACCGTCCGGCAAATCATCCCGCGTAACGCTGGTGATCACGGCATGCCGAAGCCGCAGACGCATCACCGCTTCCGCGATGCGCTGCGGTTCATCGGCATCCAGCGGCAACGGCACCGCTTTTTGCACGGCGCAAAAGCGGCAGCGGCGAGTACAACGGTCACCCAGGATTAAAAAAGTCGCCACGCCCCGGCTGAAACACTCGCCCATATTCGGACAATGCGCTTCCCGGCATACGGTATGCAACTGCGCTTTATTAAAATAGTGCTGCAACGTGCGGTACTGGCTGTAATGCATTTTTTTACGCAACCAAACCGGACGGGTAAATGTTTTCATCATCAGCGGCCTCGGTGTTTAATTTTGTTTTTCGCCTGCCGGCTGCCAGCGCAATTTTAAATCGCGCGCCGCTTTGGCTTCGTCCAAACGTTTAACCGGCATGGTCACCGGCGCATCGCGCAATTTTTGCGGATCGCTTTTCACTAATTCGGCTATTTCCCCCATGACCGCGACGAACCGATCGATGACTTCCGGAGATTCGGTTTCTGTCGGTTCGATCATCAGCGCTTCTTTGACAATAAGCGGGAAATACACCGTCGGCGGGTGAATCCCCTGATCGATAAGATACTTCGCGATATCCAACGCGCTGACGCCGGCCGCTTTCTGTTTCTCCGCCGATACGACAAATTCATGCATGCAGCGCCGGTCAAACGCCATATCGTACCATTGCTTCAGCAATTCCATACAATAATTGGCGTTGAGCACCGCGTACTCGGATACTTGCTGCAACCCGCTTTTTCCCAAGAGCACCATATAGACAAAACTCTTCAAGATAACGTTGAAATTTCCATAAAACGGCGCAACGAACCCGATGGACAGCGGTTCCTGATAGTGTAAGGCAAACGAACCGTCCGAACGCTTGGCCACCCGCGGGATAGGCAAAAAATCAGCCAATTTTTCAGTAACTCCAACCGGCCCGGCGCCCGGACCGCCGCCGCCATGCGGCGTGGCGAACGTTTTATGTAGATTGACATGCATAACGTCGAAGCCGATATCGCCCGGGCGCGCTTTGCCCATAATCGCATTTAAATTTGCGCCGTCATAGTACATGAGCGCGTCGACCGCGTGCGCGGCCCGGCAGATTTCGCCGATCTGGGAATTAAATAAACCCAGGGTATTCGGACAGGTCATCATCACCGCCGCGACATCCGGCGTCAGATGTTTTTTCAACGTGGCCAGGTCCATACAACCCGCCGAACCGCTGGGAATCACCAGCACTTCATAACCGGCGATTGCCGCGCTGGCCGGATTAGTGCCGTGCGAAGAATCGGGAACCAAAATGTATTTACGCTTTTCGCCTTTTCGCTTATGGTAGGCGGCAATCAGCATCACCCCGGTCAGCTCGCCGTGCGCGCCGGCAAGCGGCTGCATGGTAAACGATCTCATGCCGGTAATTTCACATAAAAATTTTTCAGCGCGATAAAGCACCTCCATCGCCCCCTGGGCAAGCATGCCGCCGCCGAGCAATTGGGGCAGCAAAGGGTGAATGTGCACAAAACCGTCCAGCTGAGCGATTTTCTCAGCGATCTTGGTATTATATTTCATCGTACAGGAACCCAACGGGTAAAAGTTGGTATCCACGGAAAAATTCCGGCGGGATAGATTCGAAAAATGACGCACGACATCAAGCTCGGAAACCTCCGGCAGCGCGGGGGCAACGGCACGTCGAAACTGGCGGGGAAAATCCACGCCACTCTGGACATCGCAATCCGGGATAGCGTGTCCGCGGCGGCCGGGAATGCTCCGCTCATAAATCAATGACATAGCACCGCCTCCAAACTTTCCGCGCACGTCGCGATTTCCTCTTTCGTGCGCTTTTCCGTCACCGCCACCAGCAAATAATTATCCATCCCTTTATAAAAACGGCCTAACGGAAACCCGCAGGCAAACCCCTTATCGACCATTTTATTCACGACTTCATCAGCCCGGCGCGGCAACACCACCGTAAACTCATTAAATGTCGGCGAACTGCGTTTTACCTGAACGCCGGGAATCCGGTCGAACTGATTTTTCGCAAATTCGCTTTTACGGAAATTCAGCTCGGCTAATTCCCCCATCCCCCGCTTGCCCATCAACGAAAGGTAGATGAGCGCGCGCAGTGCGCAGAGGGCTTCGTTTGAACAAATATTACTCGTCGCTTTTTCCCGGCGGATATGTTGCTCGCGGGCCTGCAGGGTCAAAACAAAACCGCGTTTGCCATCGCGGTCCACGGTTTCGCCGACAATCCTGCCCGGCATTTTCCGCACATGCTCTTTGCGCACCGCCATAAACCCGAGATACGGGCCGCCGAATGACAGCGGCATCCCCAGACTTTGCCCTTCGCCGGTCGCGATATCGAAACCCATTTCTCCCGGCGTTATCAGTATGCCGAGGCTGACCGGATAAACGGATTGAATCGCGAGCGCGCCGACGTGGTGAATTTTTTCGACTAAATCCCGATGGTCGTCGACCACGCCGAAAAAATTCGGATTCTGAACAATGACCGCGGCGGTCGTATCGTCGAGCACGCGCAAAATCTGCTCGCGCGAACTGTGCCCGTGCACCACCGGGGTTTCGACAAATTCCACATCCAAATTCGACGTGTACGTATACAGCATCGTGCGGTACACCATATTCACGCCGCTATCCATGATTATTTTCCGCCGGCCGGTAATCCGGATCGCCATCATCGCCGCCTCATAGAGGGCCGTGCCGCCGTCATAGAGCGAGGCATTCGCCGCGTCCAGGCCGGTCAGCTCGCATATCGCGGTCTGATATTCAAAAATCGCCTGCAACCAGCCCTGTGAACATTCCGGTTGATACGGCGTATAGGCCGTATAAAATTCCGACCGCGCCGCCAGCGCATCCACCGCAGCCGGTATGTAATGGTCATAAAATCCCGCGCCGACGAAATTAACCAGGTTTACGGCATTTTTATCGGATAGTTTTCGGAAATACTTAAAAGTTTCCAGTTCGGATTTACCTTCCGGCAAATCGAAGGATTTCGCCCGCAAGGACGCCGGAATATCCTGAAACAGATCTTCCAGGGCAGCGACGCCGATGGTCTCGAGCATCCGCCGGATCTGTTCCGGTGTATGGGGAAGGTAGTTCATGCTGCCAAACCCTCTACATACGCGCGGTATGCCGCCGCGTCCATTAAATTCTCTTTTTCCGCGGTATCGCTGCATTCGATAACCACAAACCACGCCCGGTCAAACGGCGACTGATTCAACAATTCCGGCTGCCGCGCCAAAACCTCATTAATTTTCACCACTTTCCCGGACAGCGGCGCATAGACGTCGGAAGCCGCCTTTACCGACTCCACCACCGCAAATTGTTTGAACTGACCGCACACGCTGCCGGGCTTCGGCAATTCCACAAAGGTTATATCCCCCAACGCGTGCTGCGCATAATCCGTAATGCCGCACGTCGCCCGATTGCCTTCGATCTTCACCCATTCATGCTCTTTGGTATACCATAAACCATGCGGAACTTCCATGCTCGACTCCTCTCTTTCTCCGGGAATGTGCTCCCACGGTTCTCCGTTCAGGCGCGCGCGGTGCCCCGCTGATAAAACGGGCGCGGGCAAACGGTCACCTCGATATCAACCGCCCCCTCACGGCAACTTAACCGCGTACCGTTCTGGCTTTCCGCGGGACGAACATAGCCCATACCGATCGCGCATACCAAACTGGGAGAAAAACTCCCGCTGGTCACTGTGCCGATTTTTTCGTCGCCGGCATACAGGCCGTAATGATGCCGGGGGCTGCGGCGTCCCGGCGACACAAATCCGGCCAACCGGCGCGATATTCCCTGCCGCAATTGCGCCTGTAACGCCTTTTTGCCGATAAATTCTTTAGACATATCGAGAAAACGCTCAAACCCCGCTTCCAACGGTGTTGTGCTGCGATCAATATCCTGGCCGTACAGCGGGTACCCCATTTCTAAACGCAGCGTATCGCGGCATCCCAAACCGGCCGGTTTAACCCGCGCATCCCTGAGCAGGGCAGTCCAAAAAAATTCCAGATCCTCCGCCGGTATATAAAGCTCATACCCCTGTTCGCCGGTATAACCGGTACGGCTGACGATAATGTTTTTTCCTAAAACCGGCAGCATAGCGCACTGATAGTATGATAAACTGCGCACATCGACGGAAGTGCAGTGCTGAAGCACATCCCGCGCCGCGGGCCCCTGCACATCAAGTTTTCCCGTGCGCGCCGACACATCCTCAAAATCGGCCGCCGTCAAATAATTACGCAGATGCGCGGCATCATCCAATGCCGTAGCGGCATTCACCACCAGCATCAGATCATCGGCAGCCAGCGCGTAGACGATAACATCGTCTAAAATACCGCCCTGCTCATTGAGCAAAAAACCATACCGGCAGGCGCCGACCGCAAGTTTTTCGAGATTTACCGTCACGGCCTGGTCGAGACGGCGGCGGTTTTCACTTCCGCGTATCCGGAACTCGCCCATATGGCCAACATCGAACACGGAACAGGCGGTGCGTGTCCAGTGATGTTCCGCAAGAATGCCTTCGTACTGAATCGGCATCAACCAGCCGCCGAACGGGGCCAGGCGTGCCCGCAAACGCTCATGCACACCGCACAGCGCGGTTTTCTGTAATTCCCCGGAATGAAGCGCATCCATAACCGATTTTCTCCTTATCCGGCGGGAAATGTTCCCGACCCCGTGATCTGGCTTGAAGTTTCTAACTTATCATATTCACCCGGCATGATGCAAGCATTTCCATGCCTATTCCGGCTAAACCCACAAATTTAAAATTTGCCGGATTGCTTCCACCGTGACCGGCTTGCTGAGGTAATCATTCATCCCGGCCGCCAAAGCCATATCCTTACTCTCGCTTTGCGTATCCGCGCTCAGCCCGATAATCGGAACGGTTTGCTGTAATTTCTGCCGGATATATTCCGTCGCCTGCACGCCGCTCAATTTCGGCATTTGCATATCCATGAAAATCACCGAAAACGGCTGCTCACGGACACAGGCAATCGCCCGTTCCCCGTCTTCCGCCGCGGTCACCCGACAGCCAAAACGTTCCAGCATCACGGTCATCAATTTCACATTGATCAGATTATCTTCGACGATCAGCACCGCGGTCGAATCAAAAGAACGTTCCTGAATGCTGTGGCGGGTCAAAAACGCATCCGAGCCGGAAGCAAGACAATTGCACATTAATTTTAATTCAACCAGGGTAACCGGTTTGCTTAAGTATCCGTTCAATCCGGCATCTTTACATCGTTTCGCCACACCCGCACTCGCCACCGCACTCACCGCCAGAATTTTCAATGCCTGGAGACGGGGATCTTGGCGAAGCGCAGCGACCAATACGAACGCGTCCGCATCCGGCAGGCTTAATTCAACCGTCAGCAAATCCGGCGGATTCGCCGCTAAAACGGCTGCCGCGTCCGCGCCCCGGCTGAGCACCGACGCCACGCGCATATTCATCTGTTTAAAAAATTTTTTCAACACTTTCTGATCGATGCTATACGGCTCGAGCATGACGACCGACTGTAAAGTCGTTGCTACCCGCACCAGCGGCGCCGGGACGCCGGACGCGTGTTTCAAACGAATCGAAAACGTAAATTCGCTCCCCTTTTCCGGCATCGAACGCACCGAAATATCGCCTCCCATCCGCGCCACTAACGATTTCACTATGTACAGCCCCAGTCCGCTGCCCCCGTAACGGCGCGTCGTCGAAGAATCGGCCTGGCTGAACGGCTTAAATAAACCGGCAATTTTTTCCGGACTGATGCCGATACCGGTGTCGGCGATCTGACAGGTGAGCGTCACCGACCCGGCATCCGCAGGATCTTCACGGCAATAGCCGCGCACACTGATCCCTCCGGTATCGGTAAACTTAATGGCGTTATTCAACAGGTTCAAAAAAATCTGCCGAATACGCACCGGATCTCCCAGGAGCAGCCGCGGCAATTGCGGGTCCAAGTCGACGGCAAGGGACAGGGATTTCGCTTCAACGCGCGGCCGCAGCATTTGCAGCACGCTGCTCACCAAATATTCAAAACCAAACGGAATCTCTTCCAAACTGATATGCCCGGCCTCAATCTTCGCCAGATCGAGAATATCATTGAGCAACATCAACAGCAATTGGCCGCTTTCCGCCGCGGTATTCAAATACTCCCGCTGCTGTTGCGTCAACTGCGTCTCCCGCAGCAATTCCACAAACCCAAGCAGAGCGTTCATCGGCGTGCGTATTTCGTGCGACATATTCGCGATGAACTCCGATTTGCTTTTATTCGCGCGCTCGGCGGCATCCTTGGCGCTGCGCAACGACTCCTCGGCGCGGCGGCGCATAATCGCATTGCTCAAAGCCATGCCGGCAGCGCTCAACGCAGCGATTTCCAAATCGCTCCAGTTACGTTCGCACCGGCATTCATCAAAACCAATCATGCCCCAAATCCGGCCATGCACGGTGAGCGGGACAAGCAAAATCGCTTGGATCTGCTGCGCCTGCAAATGTTCGCGCACATCCGGCGGCAACTCGCGGACGATAGCTTTAACCGGAATTCCCTGTTGCAATTGCGCTTGCCACTGCCGGAAATTCCCGGGAAAGGTAAAATCCTGCAATCCCGGATCGGCAAGTTGCGGCTGCACCTGCGCCGAACACCATTCATACCGTTGCACCATATGCAACCCCGCATTCGCCGCCGCATCGCCGCCGGCATCTTCAAACAAATATACCCGGCTGACATCGACCGTTTCTCCGAGCATCTTCATCGCGCAACGAACCGCGTGCTCGCTGTTCGATTCTTCCAGAATAAAATTGGCGCACGCTGCGACGGTTTCCATCAAGCGGTCTTTTTTATGCAATTGCTCTTCCTGCTGTTTCCGCCGGCCGATCTCTTCAGCGAGTATTTTCCGCTGGCTGAACGACGCGGTGATCAGGCGGGCGATTTCCCCAAACTCGTCATTTCTGCCGTTCAGCGGAACCAACGGCTCCGGCTGGCCGCTGAGCAGCGCCTGACGAATCAGCGCAAATGGACGATTGATCCAAAACAGAACACATACCGCAATCGCGGTCACGAGCGCCAGCAACAAAACAAACAGGCCGGCGATATTCGCGCGCTCCTGCTGGGCTATCGCGGAAAAACGCGAAGGATGTACCGCCTGGACAAAGGCTATCGGCCGGCCGTCCAACCCGGCACAAACGGAGAAAAAGGTAAGAATATTTTTATCCCAATCGCTATCGAACGCTTTCATCTGCCGCTCAATCGACAAGCGTACATCCAACGCCGCCGCGCTTTCCGCTAAAAACGCTTCATCCCATTTCTGCGCCGCGAATACGTAACCGCCCGCCGGCTGAAGGCGCTCGACGTCATCCTCGGCCTGAATACTGGCTCCATATATTTCAAACAACGTATCGTGGTGAAACGTAAAAAAATGAACCGTTTTTGCCGCGCGGACTCGATCGAGCACGGCGGGCTCCGTCAAAAGGCCGCGCACGCCCTCATCCTCTTCCGCAGACTGGGTAAAATAACACAATTCAAAACCGGGAGAAAACACCCAGGCCGCGGTTAATTGAAAGCTCGTCGCTATACCGCCATCGATATTCCGAGATGCCCAAGAAACATCGCGCGACCGGACAAATTCGGCCATTTCCGTCCACAGGGAGTAGTCGTTGACGAAAATCTTCAGCAGCCGGCTGCGCGCGTTTAGAAACGCGTCCAACAGCTCTGTTTTTTCATCCGATTCGATCCGGAACAGATTATGCAGCGTTTGCCGTTGGCGCTGCCGCATACCATGAATCGCCAGACCCAACACCACAAACACGATGATAAAAAGTAAAAGCAGCCGCGCTCGAAGACGCATGCACGCACCCTTCCGGGGCGAAAAATTCGCCCACCTATCGATCGACCGCAGATATCAGGATACAATAATCCCTGCGTATCCGACCACACTCGCGCAATCACCGCCCGCGTCGCCGCTGGTGCGATAATCGACCAACCGCGCCTGCCGCGCGCCCAACGCATTGGCCGCAAAAAGCATAACCGCGACCGGCGCGACACCGCACATCGAAACATTCTTTTCTCGGACAATCTGCACCAGCGATTCCGGATTACGCTCAAGAACCGCGGCGAGCGCCGGCGCGTCGGTCTGTTGAATAACCGTTTGCGGCACATAATGGCTCATATCCGAACTGGCGACAATCAAAACTTTTTTCCCGCACGCCGCAATCACCCGCGCGACCGCTTCTCCCACCGCGCGAAAATGCTTGACGTAAAAATCGTTGATCACCACCGGCACCATACGAAAATTCGACCGGCGATAATAAAGGAGCGGAAGCTGAACTTCGATGGAATGTTCATACATGTGCGCGCTGGCGTCATCCTGTAAATATTTGCAGCCCTCCCGTAAAACAGCGGCCAGTTCTCGGTCGATTTCAACCGTTCCGCCGGGTATCTGCCAGGCTCCCTCGCCCATCAGGCTGTACGGCACCCCCAAGCCGGTATGATTCGGGCCTAATAACAGCACCGCCTCCGGAATCGTTACCGCGGCGACGGTCTGCGCTGCCACGGCGCCGGAATATGCGTAGGCAGCGTGCGGCAGCATAATTCCCCAGGCATCCTGAACCTGCGCCGGCGGACAGGCTTCGAAGAGTTTCCCCAGTTCGGCCTGAAGCCGTTCCGGCTGAGACGGATAAAAACGTCCGGCGACCGCCGGTTTTCGCGTGTTCATGCAAAAAACTCCACCCTCTCCCACGGAGCTCATCGCTCGTCCGGGGATGAACGGCAACGTCCGAGCTACCCCCGAGACGATCACCTTGCGCGTTTTTACGGCGCGGCCGGACGCTTCATTCCGATAAATTATCTAAAAATTCGGCCGCACCCTGCAATTCCGCAGCAGATGCCGGCGGATGCACTTCGAGCACTTTAATAACCGCGTCCTTTTTCAGCCAGGGGAGAATCCGCCTAAAATCAAATCTTCCCCGCCCCGGCACCTGATGATCATGCCCTCCCACCACATCATGCAGATGCATACCCAGCATTTTTCCCCCATACCGGCTGAGAATTTCATCATGCGAATAAATGCCTAAATTTTCTGCGGTCTGCGCATGTCCGACATCATGCCAATACCCCAGACCGGGAGGATTACCCAACGCTTTAAAGATCATGTCAAATTCCTCAAGGCAGGGAATTTCCCGAAAATAGTAGCGCGTTTCCAAACAGAGCGTAACATCCGCCTGTTGTGCCGACGGCAGCAACTCTTCCAGGCTGCGCACGACCGCCTCCAAATGCGGCCCTTTTTGTTCATCCCGCATCTGTCGCATTTCAGAAAGAATCGTCTGATAGCGGGGGCTGCCGCTGCCCCCCTGGTCGACGAGCAAAACCAGTTCCTTCATACGGGAGGCGATCTCCACCCGCCCGGCGTGCACGACCAGCGCACGCGCACCAACGCGTTGCGCCGTTTCCACGGATTTCTTCGTCAAGGTAACGGCCATCGCTCGCTCCTGAGCATTGGTGCTGGCCAGTGAAAATGTATCCGGGAAAAAACGTTCCGGCGCGTACCCCGAAGGAACCGGACAGAAGTTATGCACGCTGCTCACGCTTATATGCCCCTGATCACAAAGAACGGCAATATCCCGAACCATCGATTCACTCAGCGAAAAACCCAGCTCAACACGGGAAAATCCTGCGACATGCACCTGGGCAACGAGCGTCTGCGCATCGCGGACAAGCGACGCATTCCAAACAGTGGAGAGAGAAACGTTTTTCATCATTGCGATCGCGTAATCACGGTTATGCCCGCTGACGGAGATAGATAGCGCTGTGCCGCCTGATAGACATCCTCGGCGGTAATCGTTTCAACGATCTGCTCGTAACGTTCATATTCTTGTATGCCTAAGCCATACAATTCATCCAAAGCCAGTTGAAACGAAAACACATCGTTAGACTGCAAGCTCACGCGGCGCCGGCCGAGCAAAACATTTTTTACTTCCCGCAGTACGGCATCTGCCACCGGCTCGTTCCGCAAACGCTCAAGCGCGGCAAACAAGAGCTGTTCAACCATATCAACGGACTCCGGAGCAGTGGCGATATATGCAAACATATAGCCGGTATCCACGCCCGCGACCGCACTGCCGCCCAGGGTATAGGAATAACCATGCTCTTCCCTTATCTGCTGATATAAAAAAGAGCCGGACCCGCTGAGCAACTCACTGATAAATTCCAGCACATAACGATCCGGCGCACTGACCGAGACACCGGGAAATCCCACCATCACCACGGCCTGCGCTTTTTCACGCTCGTGGATAATCCGCTGTCCGCCGCCGGTGGTGCTGATCGCGGGAAAATTAAGGTTCGCGTCACTGGCGCCGCGCCAATGGTTAAACAAGCGCCGCAGCTCCGCTTCCAAAGCCTGACGGTCGAAATCACCACTGATTGATAAAACCAAAGTATCCGGATTACAAAAACGCCGATAGGCCTGCACCATGTCCGCGCGCGATAACGTATTTACCGCCTCAGGATTTCCCAACACGCTCAGGCGGTACGGATAATCACTGAATAAATTTTTTCGCAGTACACGCATCGTATCGCGGAAAATATCATCCTGCTCCATCGCAATCGCCTGCAATGACAAACGCCGCTCAATCTCCAGCTGAGCTGCCGGAAACGCGCTCTCCTGCAAAACTTCTGCCAAAAGCTGTAACCCCGGTTGCCAGTCTTTACTTAATACATCCAGCCGCAGGCCGAAACTATTATATCCGCTGAACGGCTGCAACGACCCGCCCAAAAATTCAATTTCCCGGGCAATGGCCTGAGCATCGCGGCGCCGTGTGCCTTTGGTCAGCATCTGACTCAGCAGATTAAATATGCCGTTATTCTCATCCTGTTCAAACCGCGTTCCCCCGGAAAACACCGCCGCGCAGGAAAACAGCGGCTGCTGATGATTTTCCGCTAATAAAATTCGCAGGCCGTTTGCCAACGTTATCGGGACAACCGTACGCGCACCCCCCTGCCGCGCATCCGCACGTTCCGGCTGTTCTCCGACAGACGCATTTTTTTTTGGATGCAGACAAACGCCTACGGCATGATCTCGACTAAAATAATTTTTTAAGCAGCGGCGAACATCCTTTACCGTAACCCGGCGCACCGCGTCGACATACCACTGAGAAAAACGATAATCCCGCGCCAGAGCTTCATCCTGTGCCAACATACTCGCCTGCGATTCAACGGTTTCTTGCCGGGCGACATAATCATGGAGAAAAATGTTTACCGCTTTCTGCACGTCCGCGGCCTCCAGTCGTTTTTTTGCCAACCGGTCGATCACGGCGAACAGCGCATCCTGGGCCGCATCAGTGTTCTTTTCTTCCAAAACTAAATCGATGTAAAAGAAACCCGGAAACTGCGGGGTATAATTATAAGCGGAAACGGCATAAGCCAGCCGACGCCGCTGCACCAGTTCCTGATACAGATACGAACTTTCTCCCTGACCTAATAAAACCGCCACCACATCCAAAACCGGCGCATCCGCGTGCTGCAGAGCAACGCTCGGCAAACCGATGCGCAGGTAGGAAACCTGTGTATCGAATAATTCCGTATAATGCCGTGCCATACTCATTGTTTCCGGCGCCGGCAGCGCTGCCAACGGAATGTTACGCATCGGCAAGCCCGCGAACAGCCGTTCAATCTCCTGCTGCGCTGTTTTCGGATCGACCGCGCCGGCAACGGCAATAATCATATTATTCGGCGCGTACCAACGCTCATAAAACCCCGCCATCGCTTCGCGCGTCAGCGGTTTGAACAGGGCCTCAATGCCGATAACCGGAAATCGGTAGGGAGCGATGCCGTACATTTGCTCCCAAAACAACCAATTCAGATACCGCTGCGGATCATCTCGATTCATCCGTATTTCATTGAGTATCACTTCCTTTTCCTTGGCAAACTCCTGCTCATCAAACAGGGGATTTACCACCATGTCGTGCAACAGCGCCAAGGCTGAGACAAAATACTCAGCCGGAACAACCAACGTGTAGCCGGTTACATTGTGAGAGGTGTAGCCATTGATACTGCCACCCATCATATTCACATCCCGATGGATTTGCCCGACAGGACGATTCGTAGTCCCTTTAAACAGCATATGTTCCAATAAATGAGCGACGCCGGAGCCCAACAGCAATTCTTCCTGGAAACTGCCGGCTTTTACCAAAATCTCCAACGCCACCAATTTATGCGCGTGATTTTCTTGGATAAGAACCGTCATCCCGTTTTCAAGTACCGTACGGGCAACCGGCAGCGACGGAAGCGTCTGAGAAGAGAAACTCCCTGCGGCAACATTGTGCGGAACACATGTCGGCAGCAGGGAGTAAAATAGTGCAGTACAGCAAGCTAAAAAAAAGAGCCGTAATTTAAAAT
>JAMWCB010000007.1 GCA_023819605.1 Candidatus Omnitrophota bacterium | reverse complement strand
GAATCCCGCGGCCAATCCGTCCGTCGCCGCAGTGAGGATCTCTGCGCCGGATTTACCTTCATCCCACGCCTGCAATGCGCCCATGCTGGAAAACATCGCGCCGCCGGCAAGGCCGCTATTGAAAACCCCGGCAGCAGAACGCACCATGCCGGAAGCCTGATTAACCAAGGGTATAAACAGCGTGGAATCAGCCAAATTTCCTATTTTGCCCGTCATCCAGCCGGTTAGCTTAGACGCACCCGGCATCAATGCCGCCATAATCGCCGCATTTTTCACATTCGTCGTCCCGGCGATTTTATCCACCAGGTCACCGTCCGCGGATTTGGCCAACGCATTTAATGCCCAGGCCCCGAGCTTTTTGAAACTGCCCGCATCAGACGCAAGAGGCTTATCCAATCCCCACAATGCTGAAACCGCTCCAGCCAAAGTGCCGGCAGCATCCATATCTACCGTAAATTTACTTAAATGCGCCATGGTTTGCGCCGTGCGCACTCCCAAAGAAAGCGCGCTTTTCGCCACCCCGGCGCCCACGCTGACCAATCCGCCGGTGCTCAAAATTTTATCGGATTTGCTCGCCGCGGTCGCGATATGCGGGAAAACGCGGCTGAAGCCTTCTCCCCCAACGGCTTTTATCGCTGACCACACGCCTGGCGTCGAGTCTGCCAGTGCTCTCGCAACCGGCACGGCCTTGCGTCCGGCGCTAACGGCTTGCGCCAAAATCCCTAAACCCGAAGCTATCCCGCTTAACGGCACGGTCAATGCCGCGTAATACAAAGCGTCATCCACAACGGATCCGACACGGGAAAGCGTTTCTCCGAACGAAGCGCCGTCTTTGATGGCGCCGATGATTTCCGCGCTGCCCAATATTCCGGCATAAATCGCGGCATCGCGCGCGAACGTTGTCGCCGCTGAGGCCAGAAACCCGCCGACGCTGCCGGATAGGCCCACCACCGCTGCCAGAGGAACCACCACGACGGCTGCCGCGCTCATCAGGTCATTATGCGCGTCCGCCCACTCCATGGCGCTGCGCACCGTGTTCATCACCGGAGTGTCCGGATTAATAACCCCGTTATCATTACGGATACCGACATAGGTGCCGTACGCGTCCTCGGGGATAAACGCCACCGCATTACCGGTCTCGTCCGTTACGCTGTGCGTATTGCGATACAAATCCGCCACATCCGCAGACATCAATGCCGTAATCGGGATACGGATATTTTCCACTGTACCATTATCACGCTTCACCGGTGCAATGATCGACCCATCCTGCACCGCCTGTTGCGGCAAACTGCGCAACAATGCCAAAAGCCCTGTTTCTCCGGAAAGAACGGAAACTTCCCGCCGCTGCCCGGTCGCCGAATCGTACAGCTGAACCGTTTCAGAACCGACAAGACGATTGAACGCGGAAATCGCCTGCGTGATCACATTCCCTTCGCCGCTCGCCTGTAAGCGATCCGCAAATCCTTGACCAAAACCATTTCCGCCTTCCCATGCCGCTTTCGGCATGGTTATTGTCGAACCATCGGTAAACTCCAAAGTAATCGTATCCCCGCTCAACTTGCTGGGATCAAGCTGATTTTGTAACGCATTCACCGCTTTTCTTTCGGCAAAAAGCTTAATCGCTCCCTGCTCTACCGTCGCCGCGCTGTTCTGCGCCAAAGCCGTCGTAGTCGCGCCGTCGGCGTGCAGAATATTCAAACTCTTCGCGCCGGTATTGCGTACTTTCCATCCATCCGGCAGGACGGCCATGCCGTTGTTAATCATCATAAAGGTGTTCGGATTATACGCCAGCTTGTCGTCTGCGGTGATATACACGGACGACTCGTACGACGCGCTGCCTTTGCCTTCGCCCTGGCCGCCTAAAATAGTGAACATGTTCCCTTGCCCGGTTTTAAAGCCGGTTTGGGTAACCACCGCCAGAGCGCTGCGCAACTGCAAATTAGACGGATCTGCGCCGGAAAACAAATTCTGGCCGTTAACTAAGACAATTTTATCGCCGTTGGGTGCCTGCATCAAAACGCCGGTCTTGCCTAAATATGCCGCGGTGCCTTCATACGTTGAAGTGATGCCGTCAATACACCTGCCGCGCGTCGCCGCGTCCGCCAAAACAAGCGCCACACCCGTTGCCGTGGCGCTCATCTGTCCGGACTGTGTCTTCTGTGCGTCAAAATGAAGCGGCAAAAGTTGTCCGCTGACCGACTTAACGACATACTCCGTCTGCGCGCTCCCTACGCCGTTAAATTTTCCCGTAGCCGTGTCTTTGAGCACCGTATCCCAAACTTTAATTTTCTGTCCTTCACTTAATGCCTGTCCGTTCAGTGTATATCCGCGGCCAACGGTCTCAGTCAGAGTCTGTCCATCGGCAGTCGTATAACTTAATTGCGCATCAGTGCCGCGAATGTTCGGCAGATCACTGTCTAAATTAAATTTAACCGTGCCTTCCCACAAACGCGCGCCGCTGCGGTCGGTAATCATCGTCAAATTCGTACCCCGGGCGCTGGGCGACTGCTGTTCTTTCACCGAAGAGGCGGCGCCGTTAGCGCCGGATTGTTGAACCTGCTGCAATGATTCCCATAATTGACCCTGCGCGCTTCCCGCAAGTACCAGCTTCCGGCCCTCGGGCGTGTTCACGATCGTTAAGGTTGTCTCCGGGAGAAAAACGGCGGTCGCATTGATCCCGTCGGCATTCGCCGTGCGGTAAAAAGACCCGGCAAGCTGATTGTTCCCCGACAATCCGTAAATAGTCTGCTGCAACTCGCCGTTCTTATACCCCTGGCTTTGACTAAAGAGGATCAATTGCTCATCCGGCCCTAAATGGTTTATTTCAAGTTGACGCACGATGTTTTCCTGCGGCGACGACAATTTCCACAAATCGCCGTTTTTCAGATAACTGCCCATCAGCGCGCCTTGCCCGTCCAAATTCGGATCAAAGAGCGACGTGCCGTCATAATCAAACTGCCCCCGCACTACTTCGCCGTTGGTCAAAGTCCATTGTTCTGCGCCATTATACAATTGCCAATTCACGCCGCTTGCATCGGTAATAACATCTCCCTTAACATACGCCGACATGCTCGGTCCGGGATTTTTCTCGGCATTGCCGGGAATCAGCGGTGTCGCGTGCCAGCCCGTGGCAAAGGCATCTAAAGCCAGCTGACCGACGTCATTAGCCTGCAATGTGCCATTACTGAACGACTGCGTCAGGACTTTCACCGTGGATGGTTGCGCGATGAAGCGATCCGGCGACATGGTCAACTGCGGCAAAATCTGCGTTCTAAAAGCGCCGCCCACGCCATCGATAGAGGTTGCCGTGGCGCCATCCGGCAGGTACAAACCCAGCCCCTGCCATCCTTGCGCCCCCATCTGTTCATAGTGGATCGCGGAAACTCCGGCCGGCATATCAAAAGTAACGGATTGCGTCACGAACGGCGTATTCGGATTTTGCGCTTTGAAGATCGTCGCGCCATTTTCCAAAATCGTGCCGCGCAACGCCCCGAATCCCGACAGATTCGGACTATTGAGGCTGTTGCGATCGCCGGTAAAATCAAATACACTCTGACGTTGAATCGTCGTCCCGTCGGCAGTCGGCACATTGTGCTGCAACCCATCGACACTATAATAATTCCAGATATTCCCGGCATTATCGGTTGTGTTAAACTGCGCCTGATTGAAATAAAATGAATTCGATGCCGGCACACTCCCGCCGGAGCCGCGCGTCTGCGCCTGCCAGAGCCCGCCATTGCCGCTTGTTTGACCGGTCATGCCGATATACCAGCCCTGCTCGTCCTGCTGCCAGGAAAAGCGCGCATTATTGACCGTCAGGGATCCGGTCGGCAATACTTCGTCCGCGGAAAAAGCAGACGCCTGCGGTGTATAAAAATGCTGAACCGTAACATTATTCGGCTGCTGGAATGCAAAAGGAACAGCCTGAACCTTGCCATTGATATCCTGCATGCGCTGAAAACTAATAATGTTGCCGTCGCTGGTGATCTGGCGGGTGTGCACAAACGCATTATTGGACATATCATTGAGCGTATCGGTTGTCGTTCCGGACTTAAACATTAATTCGCCGATAATTGCCCCCGCGCCATACAAATTCGGCATAAATCCGTTGCCGTCAAAATGAAAATTACCGGTATATCGATTACCTACTTGATCGAACAATACCCCTCGGGTTGAAGCAAGGATATACTCACTGCCGTCTTTTGCTTTTACCGTGCCGTTATTCGGCAATGCATTGTACCAAATTGATTCCGAGGGCCCGGCAGCGCTCGTCTCATTGCTACCTTTTTTTACATAAAGAGCGCCGTCGCCGCCGCCCAAAAACGCAAGGGAACCGTTCTGCAATTTGATCGTACCGTTAACATCAATCCGCTGCGCGACAACGTCATTAATAAAATTATCCTGATTTACCGCCTGAGAGAGGTATCCCTGAATTTTCACCGACCCCTGCGTATCCACCACATCCCACTTGCCGTTACCGCGGCTTTCCCGATACTGCCAAATCTGACCGGTCTGCTTATTAACAATCAAGGTTGCCGGCGCATTCGTATCCGGAATCGCCGCATCAATACGCGAAGGCACCACAATCCGGTCGCCGCGAATCGCACCGGCACCGGTTAAATTGGGCATGGTATCGTCCGTAAAATCCAGCAAGCCGGTGCGGCCTTGGACACTGATGCCATCGGTGGAAACCAGCATCCAGTCGCCTTTGCCGGCGATCGAGCCCTGTCCCATGACCCGATACACAGAACGGGAACCTGGTGCGTTGCTGTCGCTGTCACTTTTCGGCGTGAATACAAACATCTGCCCATGCGCGCCGCCGTTAAATTTCCAGTTATCGTTCTCCACGCGCACCGTGACGCCTTGATCAAAAACCGCGGTCGCGGCCGCGCGCCCGCCAACCTGCGTGACGATACTGCTGCCGCCGGCATCCTGCGCTTCGGCAAAGAAACCGACTTTGAGCACATCGGTATCGCCGATCTGCACAATCCGGTCCTGGCCGTGTATATCATTCGATAGAAGCACCTGCGCCCGGTACACCGTATCGTTTCCATCGGTGATATTCATCAAGATCACCGGCGTGCCGGCAGTAATATGCACGTCGGGGCCGTCGTTGAGTTTCCAAAAATTGTTTTGATAAAACGCCCCCGCCTGATTGACGTCCAACGATACGCCGTTGATATTCATTGTCTGCTGGGTTCTATTCCACAGACCGTCTCGTTCGCCGACCACCCAGCCGCCCTGGGATTCGTTCCAGTGAATCAAAGTCACCGGCTGTTCCGCAGCATTTGGCGCGTTCAACACGGTATTGCCGTCAGTATCCGTCGTCACGATAATCGTATTCATCACCCGCGAACCGGACGGTTGCTGCGCATCCCCTGGATTAGGATCATTTCGCTGCATGATCTCCGGCGCGGTTATATTTCTATTCAACGACATTGAACCGCCCTGCAGTAAGCCGAAATCACCCTGCACGAGCTGTAAATACGAACTTCCATCCGCGGAGGTAAACATCTGCACCTGCTGCGCCGGGCCGTCCATAATGTATAATACTCTGCCGTCGGTCGCGGTAAAACGCGTGCCGGTCAACGGCGAAGCGTTACTAAGCTGCTGTCCGCCCTGCATGGCGAACACGCCGCCGTTTAAACCGCGGAACAGCGTCGTGTTATCTAATATTCCGGAAAGGCCTTGGCTGTTCAATAACGTGAGATTGCCGGCAGTCCAATGATCCACCGCCACCGCGGTAAGCTGCGGATTATTGATGTTGGGGTTTGTATTATACAAGGTATACGTGTACGGACGCGACCCGACGTTAAACTGCATGCCCTCTTTCCAGTAACTCTGATTGACCGTGTTATCATACCGTATCCCGCCGGTGTACGGATTGAGCAAGGTCGGCAATTCCACGGTATTCGCCGCTGCCGCCACGGCGCCGGTGGTCATCGGCGTCACGTTGAGCACGCCCTGGAATTCCAAAACATTCTGTTGCGCCTGGAAATTCGCCGGCAAAACACCGGTATTATACCCCAGCCAATTCAACGCGCCGCCCGCGCCGAATTCGTACACGTCCACGCGCATGGCCTGGCCGCCCTGCTGCAGCAATTGTTGATTATTCACCAGCTGCTGGTTGAGCATGGTATTTTGCGATGTCAGTTGCGCCGCGGTTATTGTGCTCGACGGCGTCCATTGATTCGTAGCACTACTATAAACCATATTGCCGCGCTGATAATCGAAGACGGTCCGCAACCCTAACTGACCGGTCGCGAGTTGATTCTGATTGACCAAATACAACTGATTATCCGTACCCTGCACGAGCGACTGCCACGTCGCGCCGCCGGCAGCGTTCCCCCAGTATGAATTGTATGTCGTCGCTCCGTTGGCCGCAGTTCCGGTAAACTGCGTGTAATTGGTCAAAGTCGCCGACGGCACGGACTGGCTTTGCAATTGAAATGTCGTCGCGTTGTTAAAGTATAAATTATAAATATCCTGATTCGTCATCACGAATCGGTAATCATTAACTCCTTGCGCCGCAGCGAGTGATATCCCCTGATTCACCTGCGGCAGCAATATTTGCGCTTTCATCGCCTGGTAGGAGAATGGATCCGCATCAATCGATGCCTGCAAAGACGCGGCAACATCCGCGGGCGCCAGGGTATTCAAATTCTGAAAATAGGATACGTTCCCCAGCGCGCGTATCCCCATGGCCGCGCCGTTGAGGAAGCTCGCCGCGTTCGTACTCCACTGGTTGCGGATAAAGCTGGACTGATTTTCCCAGTAGCGATGTTTGTCGCCGATCGCCGCGCCGGCCAATGTGCCTAAGCCGTCGACGATCAACGAGGTGCCGGCAGAAACCGCGGCATTCTGCAATACGCCGCCGACGCCGGTGATATTAAACGCGTTGCGCGCTGGATCATAAAGATTCAGCCCGGCGCCGCCTTCGGCCCATTTCGGAAAATAGGAAGAAAGCTGCTGCTGCGTATAGCGCTGGTTCGTCGCCGGATTGGTGCCAATCATCCCGGTATTATATGAAAGCCAACCGACGCCTGCCGAGGCAAAATCCTGCGCCAGCGAACTGACCCCCGAGACCAGCGCCCGTCCGAACATATTCTGATCTAAACCGGTAGCGCGGCCGATTTCGGAAACGCCGGCGCCGATACCGGCCCGCACCGCGCCGTTGATCAGGCGCTGCTGCAACGCGCCGGTTTCCCAGGCGCTGCTGAACGTCGAAGCCACACGGTCAGTCCACGACGCGCTGCTCGACGTGGACGCGGACGGCGCCGTCCCGGTAGTTGCGCTGCCGCTGCTCGGCTGCGGCTGATTGGCCAATTGCTGTGCGCTGTTCGTTTCCGCAGGCTTCAACATGTTTCCCATCATGTAATTGCCGACCTGGCCCAAACCGGACATGCCGGCGCTGACCAAGCCGTTGATCAGAACATTGCCGATATCAAAATTACCGTTGATCGCCGACTCGATGCCGCCGGCAACCATAGACACCACTCCGTCGATAACCATTTTATTCAAAAACTCGCCGACAGTGGAATTCAGGAAAGGACTCGCCGCGCTGACACCAATCGCTCCCCAGAAAGCGTTCAGTCCGCCGCTAATCGTATCGCTGATCCCGCCGAGAAAATTACCGACCCCTTCGCCTAAACTGCCTAACCCAAAATCGCCGCCGCCCAAAAATCCACCGACTAAAGAAATCGCTCCGCTGATCAATGCCGACATGAAGCTGCCGGTTTCCAAGTATGACGTCAGCATATTAAAAGCAGCGGCAAGAAATATCCCCACCCCGGGAATCATGGACAATACAATACTCGCAATAGTTTTAAATACCGTCCAGATAATCCGTCCGACCGCAGAAGCCAAGAACCCGCTCTGCTTGACTTCCACCACTACTTTTTGGTCGTGGTAGAGCTGTTTCTCGATCGTCTTTTCCAGCAATCCCAGGCTGTTATAAATCATCCCCTGTTGGGTCACATCCCAAGTCCAGGTTTTCGTAGTGATCTCCGTCTTGCACAGCACACCGCCGCCGCCGTCTTCAGTCTTTTCCGTATAATTAAAAAAACCGTTTTTCTGCTCGCGCACCAGCCCAAAACCGTTGTAGACGACGTCATAGGTGGAATAGGTGCCATGGCCTTCGGGAGCCAGTACCGAACCAGGCCCATATTTGATGTATGTCGCAATCATCCGGTCATGCTGGTCATAGGCCAATTTCGCGCCTTCGTCGAGCTTGGGGCGATGAAAACTGGCCAGCGCCAAGCCGAACTGCGTGCCTTCGGCCGCGCGAAAATGTTTGGTGAACTGCGGCGACCGGTAGGATTGCATCTGGCCGAAATCATTATAGGTAATGCTGACCATGGACTCGCGGCCGGCTTCGAGGCTGATCAGCCGCTCGCCGCTATAGGTGCTGCGGTTGACGATCGTACCCTGCAAATTCATCGTCGCCGAAGTCACCAGGCGGGAACCCGGCAGCGGATCATAGCGCCAGAATAATTCACCCGTTTGCCGTGGCGCGTTCGTCGCCAGCACCGACGACGCGCTGGTGATGAGAAAATTCTGCGGCGGCGTGAAGCGTGCCGTTTCATACTGCGCGGCGTAAATCATCCGGCCGGCGGAATCATAGCGGATATTCTGAAGCTGATTGACCGAGGTATAATTAAGCGTCAACGGGGTTCCTGCCGGCACGGCGGGCGCCGTATCATACTTTAAATTCTTTTTATCACTATTTTTTTTACCGCTGTCTCCCACCAGCCCGCTGTTGCCGTGTGGGTCATAGCCATACCCGTGCGTGATATCCGTATAGCTGCTTGCCAACATGCTACTGTCGGTGTAATTAAAAATCCGCTGGGTCTGCGTGGTCAGCAACGGCGAGGCGGAATCATTCACTGTAGTCACATACGATATCGTCCGGCCCAAATCATCGGTTTGAAAATTGCTTTGCACCTCCGTTATCGTGTGATCGCGCCAAACGCCAACTTCCCAAGTGTTGGGCATCGAACGCTTGGTTTCCACGGTTACCGGATTACCGAACGCGCCCATCGAATTTCGATTAAAAGTAACCGACTGCCCGTCCAGCATCACCGTCAACGATTGCGGATTGCCGCCGAGCACCTGAATCCGGTCGCCGCGATGCAAAGTGACGGTCATCGTGCGCGGCCCGGACAGCGTCGTCGCCGTTTGTTGCGGGCCTTGTTTCACGAAGAGCGCGTCAACCACCGAATTACCGGTTTTGATGTATTTCCCCTTTTGATTAAACGACACGCGCGCGGAAGCGTCCAGAACCTTTCCGCCGGCATCCACTATCCGAATAACGCCGCCGCCGGTCAAAGTAATCGTCACTTGCGCGGACTGGCGGTCGCCGAACAAATCGTCTAATTTCCCATGTTCGCGGGTTATTGTCCGTTGCGAAGTCATCACGCCGTTGGCGTCGTATTCGATATCGAGCGTGGTCGTCGTCGTATTCATCGACGCGCGGCTGTCTATTTTATCGACCACGCTGTGAACTAAACTACCCCGCGCGTTATATTGCATATCGTGGGAATGAGTGGTGATTGTATAGTTCGCCTGGTCGTTATACGCTTTATCGATGGGATCGATTTTACCTTTGGCAAGCAACTTATTATATTTCTTTAATTCCTGCGGTGTCCAAGCGGACAAATCGGTCGTCCGTTTGCCGGTGTATTTTTCCACCGAACGAAATTCCACCGGCTGACCGGCGCCGTTGCTCTGCACCACTTCATACGTTCCCGTATAAGTACCGGTTTCTGTCGCGGCGCGCAAACGGATATTGCCGTAGGAATTACCGAGCAGAATATCATTTTTTTTGCGTTTACCGGCTGGCTCGAACGTAAAAACTTTTTGCGTATAGCTGGCTGTCGTCTGGGAGGAAAGCACGGCATTCTGTTTATAGGCCATGGTGATCGACGCGCCGGCCGCCGCTAATCCGGACAGAGCATTTACGATCACCGGGCTTAACGCCGCCGCATCCACGCCCAGATCCGTAGCCAAGGTGCTGAAAATTTGCTGCTTTTGGCCGGGGTTGGCCGTCAACTGCGTAACCGCGGTTTTAATTTTTTCCACGCTGGCCGTATCGGTTTTCTGCACCTGGCTGCCGATATGCGCGGCAACGGACGCCACCGCATCGGCGCCGGCGCCGGACGCCGCGGAAAATACTACCTGCTCCACGGCGCTGGTAACCGCCGTGTCGTCTATGCCTAAATCCGTCGCCAATGACGAATAAATTTGCTGCCGCTGTTCCGGCTTTGCGGTTATCGCCACCACTGCCGCGGAAATTTTCGCGACACTCAGGCTGTCTGTTTTATTTAGAATAGTGCTGATGCTTGCCGCCAGAGAAGGAAGCTTGCTACTCGCCGCGATAACTGCCGGGTTAAGCATCCGCTCGACCGCGGCGCTGACTACCGCGGCATCAACGCCGACCTTTGCCGCCAGATCCGTAACGATACTTTGCTTATTCTGCGGCTGAATAATCAGGGACCACATCGCCGCTTCAATTTTACCCACGCTCTCGGCGTCGGTCTTTTGAATTTCCGTGGAAATAAACGTCGCCAGCGGCACGATGGCCCTGGTCATGCTTACGGAGTGCACGGCGCCCAATGCCGCCGGATCGAAAGCCGATACCAATACTGTTGCTTCAACCCCCAATGAGGCGGCTAACGTAGTCAAGCGCTGCTGTTTCTCGGCCGGCGTATTGATAATCTGCTGCACCGCGGTTTTGATCGTATCGAGGCTTGCCGCGTCGCTCTTACTGATTTTTTCACCTACGGCTTTTGCGATAGATTCTGCCGCGGAATTCACCGAGGCGAGCGTGCCGATGACTGCCTGATCAAACGCATTGGCCAATGCCGTAGCATCGACGCTCAAACCCGCGGCCAAATTGGTAATGAATTCCTGACGCTTCGCCGGCGTGGCGACCATCATCACGATCGCCGCATGAATTTTCTCGATGCTTGCGGCATCGGTCTTGTTAATGTGCCGGCCGACCGTCTGTGCCACCGGGCTTGCCGCCGTGCTCGCCGAAGACGCCAACGTCGCCACCGTCTGATCAATGGACGCGGTCAATTTTGCCGCATCCACGCCCAAAGCGGCTGCCAAATTCACGACTATTTGCTGCTTCTGGGCCGGGTTTGCCGCGATCGCCACCAAGGCTTCGGAAACTTTCACCACGCTGGAGGCATCATTTTTGCCCACGCCGCCGGCGATAAACGCCGCCACGGAACCGGCGCCGGCAACCGTCGTTTCCGTCATATGAATAACCGAGTGCTGCGTTACATTCTGCTCGAATACTTCACCGGCCGCCGACGGCGTATGCGGCAAAGCCAAGTAAATCATTTTATCGGTGTAAACATCCCGCGCGCCGTCCCGCGTCACCGATCCCCCCGGAAAATCATAAAAGAGCGCTGATTTTACCGTACGGTTGACATCCGGCAGCATATTCCCCTGGTCGTCGTAACTAAAGGTATCGGTGGTTTCTTCTTTTTGATAGATGTTATACGTCCCGCCGGCGGAATGCGTTGTTTTATCTTTAGGTTTCGCGACAAGTTTCTTCGTATCTTCAAAGGTACCGCTCCACTGTACGGCCGTCACGGTCTGAGTGGTCGTCGTGCGGCTGGTGAGATGGTCGTCGCTGTCTAACCGTTCCACGACCGCGAACGTGAAGGTCACTGTTTCATTGTACGTGGCGGACATGCGCAAAGAGGTATCGACGCCCTTTTTCGCCAATTCCGCTTCTTTTTTCGCTTTCTTTTTTTGTTCTTTTTCCGTTAACGACGTTTGCGTAACACCGGCGCGATTCAAATCACCCGTGCGCGTCGACGTTCGGGTTTTCTCGACGATCTCCCCAGTCAGATACACCGTGGTTTCTTTTCCCGTCACGTTCCCGGACGCGTCGAGGACGTAATGCGTAACGGTCGTCGTAGTCACCGTCACCGGCTGCGCGGCATTGGCCACGTGCGGTTTTAAAAAATCCGGCGCGTTGGCGGTCGTCAACGCGGTGACTTCCGCGACCGTCGTATCCCGGACTGCGCCGGTTTTTTCGCCGGCGGCGTTGAAACTTTCGGTCAGCACCGTGGAATTAGTCGCGGCCGCCGTCTTGGTCGAATCGGTAGTCGTGCGGCTGGCCAGTTTCCCATCCGTATCAAATGTATCGACAATAGTTTTGCCGATAATTGTGCCGGTGCTGTTTACCGATTCGCTCATATTGCCTTGTTCGGCCAGCGCGCCGGCCGCAGTGCGCGATTCGTACACCACGGTTTTATGTTTAAGCGAATTATCACTGGTTTGCGCGGTTGCCGTCGTGCTCTCCATGAGCAAATTCCCGGTAGCGTCGTAATATTTCGCCAGCGTCGTCGTGCAGGTAGCGGCGACCCCGTCGCCGGCGGCCGTCGGCGATACGCTGCCGTCCGCGGCGAGTTTCAGTTGCGTCTGGGCGACCGTCGAGGTTTCAGCGGTCTTGAACACAAATTGGCCGCTGCTGTTGTACATATCAAAGGTTTTCGAGGAAGTGTTGGTGTTCGTGTCATTGGACGTAACCACCCGGCCGGTCAATTGGCCGGACGTATTGTACCCCTCTTTCACCGTATAGGTAACCGGCGCGCCGGCAGCCTGAACCGTCGTCGTCTCCGTCTTTCCGGTCACTTGCTTGTTGCCGTTGTGCGACTGAACCACGGTTACGGTATAATTGGCCGTAGTGCCGTCCGCGGCGGTCCCGGTGCCGTTATACACCGTGGTAACCACGCTGCCGTATTCCGTTTTCCCTCGTTTTGTCGTGACGGTAGTCTGGTTTGCGCTCGACACATTGACCACGGTTCCATCCGTCGCGGTTACCGTGGGCGTGCTGACTTGGGTTGTCGTCGTCACCTCTTTCGCAGACCGCGGCGCGGTAATCTGCTGCGCGCCCAATGCCGCTTCTTCCACGTGCGCGGGCATTGCCGGCGCCGGCGCCGCGACGTTTGCGGCCGCCGGAGTCGGCGCCTGTGTAGGAGTGGTTTTCGGATTCACGAACGAAGAAACCACTGCCTCTTGCGCGACAATTTTCTCCTGAATCTTATCTTGGTTTGCCTCGAGCCGGTCCAACTGTTTCGACAATGCAGTCGCGCGCGCCCCCGTGGCTGTGGAAAGCTTTTCCTCCAGTTTCGCCTGCTGCGCTTCAAGTCTGTCAGCCCGCTTTTCTAACGTCTTCAAGCGGTTCTCTTCACGCCGCAGCTGTGAGGCCGATAAATTCGTCAACGCCGTCGTCGATTCCTGGACATTTTTATTAAGATCTGCCTTGGCAATCAAAGCATCCAATAAACCTGCCCCGCGGGTTTGCAGCATCTGTTCGGCGCTGACGCTTTCAAAATTTTTATCCTGCGCGACATTGCCGGCGACCAACGCCACGCCCCGCCAGCTTTGCATAAATTCCGCGCGGGAAATCTGCTTGCGCGCGCCGTTATCAATGAGCGTCACAGTGTCGTTTTCAATATTCTCCACGGTCACCCAATGGTTGCCGCCCACATGCGCGATCGCCGGGCCGGCAGACGCCAATTGCTCGAAACTCAACACGCACCCGCTCAAATCAATACCCAACGCCTGCGCTACCTTCACAATCGCCTGCGCTGAAGTCATCACGCCGCCGTTTTTGATGGAAACCTCGCCGCCGGCTAAAATGTCCTGCAGCATCAAATCATAAGCCATGGCCGTGCCGGTCTTCTCCGACGAAATCCCCAGCTTGGCTAAAAACGACTCCACCGCGAATACCGCGCAGTTAACCGCGTTGACCACCTGGTCTTTTGCCCAATTCAGCCCCTTGGCCACAAACGCGTTGACCACTTCCACCGCCGAAAAACCGGCATCGAGCATACCCGTGGCCACTGCAATCATATCCCGGTCAAGGCCGCTGCTCACTTTCAATACTTCTTCCGCGCTTGCTCCCGCTTTTTTAAACGCCGCGATGATTTCCGCGTCGCTGCGGCCGGAATTTGCTAAGGATGCGTAGAGTTCCTCTGAGCTGACCTTCACTGCCGCGCCGAAAGCGGCGGCAAGCAGGCCGCCGGCCTGCTGATGTTTTTTCCAGCCGGCGCCGACAATCCGCTGCGCGGAAAATCCCGACCGATGCATCGCGTGCACTGTTTCCGAAGGCGAAAATCCGTCCCGCTGCATCGCCGCAAATAAATCCGTTTCGGAAACACCGGCCGCGCGCAAATCCGCTAACCCGCCGGTATCCAATTCGTCAGTATCCACCGGTAGCGTCCGCTGGGCAGCGGCCGGTTGGTCAACGAAGTGGCGGCGATAACGCCCAAAATGATTGGCGTTTAACGCTCCCGCCGGCTGCTGCTGTGCCGGCTTTTCCCACGCCGCCAAGGTGCCGAAAAAATGCTCTATCTGCGCAGAGTCATACCCGGCGACGGCCAACCCCTGCTGCACGTCGGCACGGGAAAATCCTTCGCGCAACGCCAAAATCCCGGCCTCCGATACGGACACCCCGGATTTCTGCAAATATCCTAAAATCGCCGGCAATTGCTCCCCGGCGATCACCAACCCCCGCACCGTATTTTCGGCCGGAGACGTATCCTTTTTATGATGCCGCCGGCCGCGCAAACCGGCGAATTCACCCACGACTCCCGCACCCGGCACGGCGATAATCAACGGCTGCGCCGAGGCAAGGCGTTCGTCAACGCGCGGTTTCTGCACATCCGCGTGTTCATTTGCCGCATCGACGACTTTCCGGTTCTGCTGACGGGCCGCATCAAAAATTTTGTACTGCGCCTGCTCCGGCCGCGGCGCTGCCCAGGAAATATTCGCTTGCGTGGCCAGAAACGCCTGGATTACCGCCAACGCAATCAGCTTCATGCCGATCGGCCATCTCGATTTTTTTCGTTCTTCCATACCCATCACTCCTAACCGGTTAGTAAAAAAAATATAAAAACGGATTATTTTAAACGGCTCAACGCCCAATTAATCATCTCCGGAGAAATTCCCGCCAAACCTAAAATAACCGCAATCTGGTACGGTTCATACTTATTATCGTGAAATCCCTGCGCTATCTGCAGCAGGCCGTACCCTTCCCGCAGCATAACCTTAACCAGCGACGGCCCCTTTTCCATCAAATTTTTATCCACGGGTGGTTTAAACTGCGCGCCGACCATCGCGCTCCAATCCGCCACAGCCGCAAAATGTGCATCCGCCAAAACCAAGGCAATCCGTTCCCGCGCCGGCAACACTTGCGCCGATTCGTTCTCCCGCGCGGCAAGCGGGTTCGGCCGAATACGCACGGGCGCGGCATCCGCAGCCGCGCTTTTCTTAACCGGGAACAGTTGCCCTTCCCGGCGCAAGGCCACCGGAACCGCCGCGTCCGCAGCGCGTTCCGAAAAACCAGCTTTCAATAAAGCCGCGTGAATCGCCGGCCCGGAATAATTATTATTCAACAAGGCCAGGCTTATTTCAAAAGCCGGACGATTATCCTGTTTTAAAACCGCGACAATTTCATCGATACTGTAATGCGCGCTCTTTAAGCCGGCTACCGTATCCTGAACCCGCCGCGAAAATGCCGCATCCGCCACAAACGGCAGTTCCGCGCCGGTGGGCACAAACGGCACCTTTTCAACCCGGCTGCTCTCGTCAGTACGCTCGCCGCGCCCGATTGATTCGGCTCCGGCAAGCGCGTTCTGGCCCTGCATACCAGCCGCCGATAAGGGAAGCATCATTACGAATAACGGTACTGCGCGCACCATCCAATCCGCCATAACCGCCGTTCTTTTTTTCATCGCTGTTTCTCCTGGGAAGGGAAACGCTGTTCCTGGAACCGCCGCCAATTCCCCAATCCGTTAAACTGAATACCGCGGGTTGCCGGCATCTCCACGGCCGGATGCTCGGTCGAAGATTTTTCGATTTGCTGCAGCCCGCTCTGTGCCGCCGAGAATAATTCCGCCGCGCCGGCCGTGTTCCCCGTATTAAGCAGCGATACCGGCGGCTGGTTCATCCGCAATGTTTGCGGAACCGCCGCTTCCACCGCCGCCAAAGGAAAATCCGCCTGGCACAACGCGTCAAAAACCGTACCGCCGACGAATCCGGCCTGGATACAGGCCATGCCGATTTCCGCCGCGCTTTTGCCGCTATTTTTCAAAAAAACGACGATTTGCGGCAACGTAAAACCAGCCTCCTGCAGCCCGGCCATCGTCGCCCGCATATCCTGCGCCGCAGATTTACCCGCCACACTTTGATGATCGGATTCAGGCGCGGTAAACGGAACATTCTGAAGCTCCGGCGTGGAATCGCGCAACACCGGCCGATTCGGCAATCGTTCCTGCGTGCCGATAAAACCCGTCTGCTCGGCAAAACTCACCTCAGCCATCCCGCCGGCCGCGCCGCAGATCACCAGCGCCAAAACTGTCGCCCGCTGAAAAAAAATTATCTTAATGATGCACATAGGGCACATCCGCTCCCGCCAGTACCTGCTCAAAATGACGTTCATCGATAACAACCTGCCGCAGCGCATTGCCGCTGCTCATCTCTAAAAATTGCACGCCCACCCGGAATTTTTCCTGATACGGCATTTGTTGTACCCACACGATACGGCCGGTAATATCCATCAACGGCATATTCCGATCGGAAAACATATGCACATGAATCCGGCCGTCAATTCCATAAAAATCAAAAGAAATCAGTTCGATACCGACGCGGCTGAGATTCCGCACAAAGGAATTACGGATAAATACCGCATCCGTTACCGCGGATAGAGAACGAATCTGTACCGGACAGGCCACCGTTATCCGAGGAAAATTCCGCCGTTCGACCATATGCCACACTCCCCATTTTTGTAAAACTATAATAATAAAATATGAATAAGGCCATGTATCCAAAAATAAATCAGCCGAACGGTATTTCATCCATTCGGCTGATGATCAACACTCCCGCAGGCAACGCGCGCGCAAACCGGCGGCGCCGCAGCTTCAAAACTTATAGCGCGCGCCTTTTCTTCCGCCCACCGCCCGCTCAGCCAGGCAATGCGCTGAAAAGACAAACCAGCTCTCTCAAATCCGGCCAGCGATACGTCCATTCCCCCGGATCCCTGACCAAGGCCGGCCGACAACGGAATGGGCACCGGCATACCCAACCACACATCCGCAGAGGCCGATTCCAAAGCGCAGATAACCGCAGCGCCGCTTCCGTGCCCTGAAACGCCGCCGGCATGGACAAACGTATCCGTGCGCCGGAATTTTTCAGAACATTCCAACGATTGGCTAAACCCGCACCCGGAACCGGACGCCAAAGAAAAATCGACCTGGGTCAGCAACATTGACTGAATCAGGACGATTACCACGATGCGCAAAACAACCAAAAAATGTTTCATAAAAAAACCAGGCTTCCTTTTCTTCGGCAGCCCGGCGGTCATTACACGATGCGCGTTATCGATTCGCTCGGCGATCGTAGCGCAATTGCTTTAGACCCGTAGCTTTGCGTCTCCAGGTTTCCCTGGATTTGCCTCCGTTACCCGGTAACGGACCCGTCTTAGACGGATTTTCTGATATTACATTTTTTTACTTTTTAAAAAGTAAACTAAAAACACTAATTTACAATCTAAGTATATCACAGCGAATTTTTTTTGTCAAGGAATACACCGAATCGATAACTTATTTAAAAAAAACAAGTTATGTTTGAGAACCTGACCCGTCCAACAAAGAATCAATCTTTTTTACCGTTCCGGCAATATGCAGCAGTAGCCGCAAAGTTTCGGCAACACTGAATAGAAAAAAAAAGTAAAAAGCGCCGCCCAATAAAAATGCGATTCCGGCAATGCGCGGGGTATCCGGTCCGCCTGCTCCAAAAAAAACGACCAGGCTGACAATCAGAAAAAACGCGGCGGATATCCACGCTAAAACTTTAAAAATTACTACCGCAGTCCGCAAAAACTTATTCTCAGACATCGCCTTCCTTTCTCGTTCAGGCATGGATAAAAATTTCCCGGATAACCAAACTTGCCGCCCCCAAAGAAACCGCGTTTTCCCCTAAGCGGGAAGGAATGATCCGCACGATGCTTGCCGGTTCCTCAAATGCCAAACGCCGCACCATCCGCTTGATCGGCTCCAGAATCATATCGCCGCACCGCTCCATGCCGCCGCCGATGATTACGATTTCCGGATTGAACAAATTAATCAAATACGCGATGCGCACACCGATATTCAAACCGGCCTTATCAATGATATCCACGGCCAATTTATCGCCCTGCCGCGCTGCTTCGAGAATAAGATCAACCGTAACGGCATCCGGATTGTTTTCCGTAAGTTCCCCAATCTTCGTCTCTTTGCCCTGCCGCACGGCATTCTGGCCTGCTTCCACCATGCCGAGATTGATGCTGCCCGGACGAAACAAACCCAACTCCGGCGGCAAATCGTCCGCAGCGCCTAAATTCAATTGCACTTCTCCGGCGCTGCCGCCGGTTCCGGCATAAATTTCACCTTTAATAATAATCCCGCAGCCGACATCCGAATACATGTACAAAACATTTTCAATCTCCGCATCCAAACCGATGCGTTTCTCGCCGAAGGCGGCGACCGTCGCGTCATTGCCGACAAACGTCGGGATACCGAACTCCCGCTCGATGATATTCTTAATGGAAATATAACTGGCGGCAGTCTTGCCGCGCAAGGCGTCCGTATCCCGCACCGTGCCGGCTTTCGCGTCGATAATCCCGGAAATACCGATCCCCAAACCTTTAATTTTTTTCGCTTCAATCTGCGCTTTTTCAATCACTTCATAAATAAGCTCGATCGATTTACCAACCACCTCTTCCATCGATTCCCGCGGGCGGTCTTTCTTTATTTTTGTAATGATGTTTAATGAAAGATCGGTGAGGGTAGCCATCACGGACAGCGGCCCGATATCGATGCCGATTACGTAACAATTACGGGAATTTAATTCCACTAACGTCGGCTTGCGCCCGCCGCTGGAAATATCCAAACCCTTTTCGACCACTAAATCTTTCTTGATGTAATTATTCACATAATTGGACACCGTCACGATGTTATATTTCGTAATGCGGGAAATTTCCGTTCGCGTAACCGGTCCGTAGCGGCGGATCACTTCCAAAATATCCAAATTTTTACGTTCGCGGTCGGTGAGGATTTGATCTTTAAACAAAGCGCCCTTCATTGACGATCCCTTTCTCTTTATAAGAATCTTTATAGAAAACTAACATCTTTTTAAAATATCACGGATAAGGATAACATGTTTTACAAAAAGTGTCAAGTACGATCAGCCAGCCGAAACTATTTAAGATTTAAAATTACGTACGGCTCGCGAAAATACGCCAAGAAGTCGTGCCGTCGCGGCGGTCTTCCAAAGCAATGCCCAGGGTCTGAATATCCCGGCGCAAGGCGTCCGCTGCCGCAAATTGCTTAGTTTGACGCAGCTGCCGGCGCCGCGCAATCAACGCATCCATCAGCGCCTGAATATCCTCCGGCGCCGCACTATCCTCTGCATCCCCCGGCAACAGCGCGCGCAAACCAGCAACAAGAGCAGCTGACGCGTGAGCATCACGCGTCATAAACAAGCCGAAGATACCCCCCAATGCCCGCAATTGCTGCGCAACCGCGCTCACTGCCGCCGGCGATTCTCCCGCCGGCGCGAACAATTGATTGCCGTAAGAAACGAGATTAAACAACTCGGCCAATGCCTGCGCGGAATTAAAATCATCGTCCATGGCGGCGAGAAAAGCCGCGCGATATTGCTCAAGCCGCGCCGCGACCGGGCCTGGCACGGGCGCGGCAGGCGCCGCCTGCTCCTGTTCCTGCGCGCGCCGAAAAAAAATCATAAAGCGTTCCAAAGCGGTTTCGGCTTCGCGCACACGCTGCTCGGAAAAATCGACGGGGTGCGCGTAATGGCAGGATAAAAATAAAATTTTTACCGCGTCAACCGCGGCTTTATCCAATACCTCGGCAATCGTCACATAGTTGCCGAGGGACTTGGACATTTTTTCATTATTAACGGTAACCAGGCCGTTGTGCAGCCAATAACGCGCAAAAAGCTTACCGGTGGCGGCTTCCGACTGGGCAACTTCATTTTCATGATGCGGAAAAATCAAATCACGGCCGCCGCCGTGGATATCAAACGTTTCCCCGAGATACTTGGTATTCATCGCCGAACACTCGATATGCCAGCCCGGGCGCCCTCTGCCCCAGGGGCTCTCCCACCAGGGTTCGTTCGGCTTGGCGCGTTTCCAGAGCGCGAAATCCAACGGGTCTTCTTTCGATACATCCTGTTCGACGCGCGCGCCGGCGAGCATTTGCTCCGGGCTCTGCCCGGAAAGTTTTCCGTAGCCACTAAACGCGCGCACCCGGAAATACACATCGCCGTTGGCCACGTACGCCGCATTTTTTTTCAGCAGCACTTCAATCATCGCGATCATATCCGCGATATGCTCGGTCGCTTTCGGCTCGATATCCGGCGGCAGAATACCAAAACGCTCCATATCCCGGCGATACGCCTGCGCATACTCTTCGGCAACCCTGCGGACTGCCTGCGATAAATCGCCGCTGCCGGAACGTGCGCATTCCTGCTGCGCCCGGGCGATTATTTTATCGTCGACATCGGTAATATTGCGCACGAAAACAACGGAATAGCCCTGCGCGATCAAATAACGCCGAATAACGTCAAAGACATAGGCGGCGCGCAAGTGCCCGATATGGCTGACATCGTAAACCGTCGGCCCGCACACGTACATACGCACCTGCCCCGGCTGCAGGGGCACGAACGTTTCTTTTTTTCTGGTCAATGAATTATACACACAAATCGCCATAGTGCGCTATGACTCCTTCCGCCGCTGCTGTTCCAACTCGGCGATCCGTTTCTGTAATTGCTCGATGCTCTGCATCACCGGATCCAGAACATGCACGTGATCGAGCATGCCTTCGATGCGCTTGCCGTCCTGTTTCGTGACGCGCCCCGGCACACCGACAACGGTCGAATTCGGCGGCACGTCTTTAATCACCACGGCATTCGCGCCAACATAGGAATTCTCGCCTACGGTGATATTGCCGAGTATCTTCGCGCCGGCGCCGACCACGACGTTGTCGCCGATATTCGGATGGCGCTTGCCTTTTTCTTTGCCCGTGCCGCCCAGCGTCACCCCCTGGTACAAGGTCACGTTTTCTCCGACCACCGCGGTCTCGCCGATCACCACGCCCATGCCGTGGTCGATGAACAACCCCCTGCCGATCGCCGCGCCGGGATGGATCTCGATCCCGGTACAGGCGCGGCCAAGCTGGGAAATCCAACGCGGAAAAAAAGGAATCTTCCAACGCCACAAACGATGCGCCAGGCGGTAAAAAAACAACGCGTGCAAACCGGAATACGTCAGCAAGACTTCCCCGACGCTCGTCGCCGCCGGATCGCGTTCACGCGTCGACCGAATCTCATAACGGAAAAAATGCAACATCACCACGATCCAAACGCTTCCGCACAAAATACCGAGACCGGTTAAAAAAAATAGTATCCGCATAGTTTCCCCAAGGGATTCATCAGCGCCGCAGCAGCACGACACACGAGACGGCAATAGCCTGATCCGCGCCGACCGCGTCGAGGCCTTCTTTGGTCTTCGCTTTGATATTAACCATATCTTCCCGTATTTCCAGTAAACGCGCGATGTTGCTCCGGATTGCCGCTTTATGCGGCGCCATTTTAATACTTTGCGCGACAATCGTCGCGTCGATATTGACCAGCGCGTAACCGGCGCCGGAAACCAGCCGCCGGACAACCGCGAGCAGATCGGCGCTGGAAGCGTCGTGATATGCCGGGTCGGTATCGGGAAAGTGTTCGCCGATATCGCCGAATCCCGCCGCGCCCAGTAACGCATCCGCTAAAGCGTGCAGCAGCGCGTCGGCGTCGGAATGGCCGAGCAACCCCCGCGGCCCGGGAATACCGACCCCCCCTAAAATCAAGCGGCGATTTTCAACTAAACGGTGAATGTCGTATCCAAGCCCCACCCGAAAATCCATCTCAGCAACGCTCCCTGTGACCGGCAAACCCGGCGGCGACAAACGCCCGCGCAATCGCCAAATCTTCCGGCACGGTGATTTTAATATTCGTAACGGTGCCGGCGAACACCCGCACCGGGTGCGGCAGGCGTTCGACAACAGCCGCATCGTCAAAAAAATCTTGCTGCCGCTGATCCAGGGCCGCGTACGCCCGTGACAAAAGCTCCGTCAAAAAAATCTGCGGCGTCTGAATCTGCCAGAGGCGCCGGCGATCCAAGGTTTGCGCCACGCACTGCCGCGCGTCAACAGCCTTTATCGTCGACGCGCAGGGTATGGCGCAAATCGCGGCGCCGCACTGGCGCGCCGCCGCCATGCCGCGGCGGATAATCGCTTCGGTAACGAACGGGCGCGCCGCGTCGTGAACCGCCACATACTCCGAATCGCCGGCATAGGCGAACGCATGGCGCACCGATTCCGTCCGCGTCCTGCCGCCGGCAACCACGCGGCGGACTTTGGAAAAACCAAAACGCTCGACGAGCGCCGCCGCGCGGCGCACCTGCTGCGGCTCGGCGGCGATAATAATCTGTTTGACTACCGCGCTGACCTGAAACACGGCCAGGGCGTAATACAACAGCGGCTTGCCGCACAAGCGGACATACGGCTTCGGCGTGCGGAAGCCTAAACGGCTGCCGCTGCCGGCGGCGGGAATAATCACGGTAAGCGACGGCCTGCTGCGCGCCATAAATCGCCGCACCTCAATGCCGGTGATCGGGCCGCTGCGCCAGGTCCTTACGCCCGAAAATCATCCGGCCGGCGGCAGTCTGCAGGACGCTGGTTACCACAACCTCCACGGACTGGCCCATCAGTTTGCGGCCGTCTTCGACGACGACCATCGTCCCGTCATCCAGGTACGCCACTCCCTGATTTAATTCTTTGCCCTCTTTGACAATGCGCACTTCCATCAGTTCCCCGGGCAAAACCACGGTTTTTAACGCGTTGGCCAATTCGTTGATATTCAAGACCATCACCCCTTCCAATTCCGCAACCTTATTCAAATTATAATCATTGGTGATGATTTTGGCGTCCAGGACTTTGGCCAGTTTCACTAATTTCGCGTCGACTTCGGAAATGGCCGGAAAATCGTCATCGACGATTTTGACCACGACGCGGTTGATCTTCTGAATTTTTTGCAAAATATCCAAGCCGCGGCGGCCGCGATTGCGCCGCAGCGGGTCCGGCGAATCGGCGATTTGCTGCAATTCCTTCAGGACAAACCGCGGAATAATGAGGTGCCCCTCGATAAATTTCGTCTGACATAAATCGATGATCCGGCCGTCGATAATCACGCTGGTGTCGAGCACGATATTCTGCTGCACCTGATCCTGCCGGGAAAATTTCACATACGGAATAATTAAATTAAATTCATCTCTGCCCCGGATCGCGACAATCATTCCCAGGTAACAAAGCACCAACGTAAATACGACCCGCATCGTGCGCGCCGTATTCTCGTCGACCGGCAGCAGGAGAATCGACTCGGTCAACAATTTGGCGGCAAGCAAACCGAAAATTAAACCGAACACCGCGCTGGAAAGCCCGCGCACGGAAATCGTGCGCATGCTGCGCTCGAAAAAAATAATCGCGACGCTGACGACTAACCCGATAATCAGCCCGATCATGCCGGCATTGGCCGTGGTCGGGCCAAGCAGGGCGCCGATCTGGTAGCCGACGACCATGCTGATCATCAAAAAGAAGGAACGCACAATTGGTATGGTCATACGATCATTTCCTCTCTCTGCATAGACAAATGCCCCGTTTAAAAAATAAATTCCAACGCGTCGCCGACGGTTTGCGCGCCGACGACTTCCATGCCTTCGCCGCCCGGCAGATCCGCCGCCAGCCGGTTTGCCTGCGGCACCACCGCCCGCCGGAAGCCCAGCTTCGCCGCCTCGGCGATGCGCTTGGCCGCCTGCGGCACCGCGCGAATCTCGCCGCCCAGGCCGATTTCCCCAAAAATCACCTGGGCCGCGCGCAGGGGCCGATCCCGGAAACTCGAGGTTATCGCCGCGGCGACCGCCAGATCCGCGGCCGGCTCGACAATCCGTACGCCGCCGGCCACGTTCAAAAAAATATCCTGGGTCTGCAGGGCCAGGCCGGCGCGTTTCTCGAGAACGGCTATCAGCAAGGCCGCGCGGTTGACGTCAAAACCGGTGCTCTGCCGGCGCGGATAACCGAAATTGGTCAGGCTGGATAACGCCTGAATTTCGACGAGCAGCGGCCGCGTGCCTTCTATGGTCGCCGTCACCGCCGAGCCGGACGCCGCTTGCGGCCGTTGCGTCAAAAAAAGCTCCGAAGGATTCAGGACTTCCCGCAACCCATTGCCGGTCATTTCAAATATCCCGATTTCGTTCGTCGAACCGAAGCGGTTTTTTACCGCCCGCAAAATGCGGAAATTCGTCTGATCCTCGCCCTCGAAATAGAGCACCGAATCAACCAAATGTTCCAAAACCCGCGGGCCGGCAATCGCGCCCTCTTTGGTCACATGTCCGACTAAAAACACCGCGGTGCCGGTTTGCTTGGCGAGCATGGTCAAACGCGCCGCGCACTCCCGCACCTGACTCACACTGCCGGCGGCGCTGGAAACCTCTTCCACATATAAAACCTGGATGGAATCGGCGACAATCACATCCGGCCGCATCTGCCGGCACTGTTCGAGCACGCAATCAAGATTCGTCTCCGAAAGAATATACAAATCGCCGGCAATCCCGCCCAGGCGTTCGGCGCGCAACTTTGTCTGACGCGCGGATTCTTCCGCGCTCACATAGACGACCTTCTTCCCTTGATTACTCAATGCCGCGCATACTTGCAGCAACAACGTCGATTTGCCGATGCCCGGCGCGCCGCCGATCAGCACGACGGATCCCTGCACAATGCCGCCGCCCAAGACATGGTCGAGCTCGCCGATGCCGGAGCCGGCGCGCAATTCCGGCGAAAGCGCGACCTCCCGCAGCAATTCCACCTTTCCGGCGCTGCTGCCGGAGATACGGAAATCGCCGCGCCGCGATTTTTTTTCGATACTGACTTCCTCCGCAAACGAATTCCAATCGGCGCATTCCGGACAGCGCCCCAGCCACTTCGGCGACTGAAACCCGCAGGCTTGGCAGGCGAACAAGGTCTTCGTTTTCATCGGTCGGTCTTTTTTTTCTTTTCCCGCGGCGGTTTCTGCAACAATTTCCAAGGATGCTTCTTAAAATCGTCGACTAATTCGTTGACGCCGCTGTTCAAATCGACGACGGTTTTATCGAGCTTGACGCTCAAATTTTCAATCATCGACTGCGTCACCACATAAATTGAATCGTCCTCCAAAAACCGGCCGAGCGTGCCTTCGCCACGCTCGACGCGCGCCAGGATTTCCTGCAGGGAAGCGCTGGCGTCGCGCAAATGATCGGTCGTTTCTTTCAAATTGTAAATCGTGTCCCGCAATGAATCCTGCACGCCTTTATTTCCGACCACGGCGCTGAGCGCGTCGGCGATTTTTTCCATCTGCACCGGGCTTTGCCCGGGCAGGGAATCGCCGTGGCGCACCGGATGCTCGACGTCGACGCCGGACTCGACTTCCAGATATTTATCTCCCAACACTCCGAGCATTTTCACCGAAATCCGCGAATCGCGCGGGATGCGCACCGATTTACGGATGCGCAAGGCCAACTTTACCTGCATTTTCTGCGCGACCGGATTATAAAAAATATCCAATTTTTTCACCTCGCCGACGTTGACCCCGGCCACATGCACCGGCGACTCCTTGTTCACGCCGCTGACCGAATCAAAAACGGCGTAAACGGTATACATATCCGCGCTGAAAATATCGATCCCGCCGATTTTAAAAACCAGCACGGAAAGAATGACCACGCCGATAAAAACAAAAATCCCGACTTTACACTCTACGCGCATCTGTTCCATTGCTTCCCCCATCGGCTTTCTTTTTACTCAATATTCCGGTTAGCCGTAATCGGCCCCTGCGCGGCCCCGGTTATAAACTGGCGCACCACCGGATCGGCGGTTTGTTCGATTTCCTGCGGCGTTCCTTCCGCGATAATTTTCCCTTCGTACAACATAACGATGCGTGTGCCGACTTTATACGCCGATTTCATATCGTGCGTGACGACAATCGACGTCACCCCCAATTGCCGGTGCATGCGGATAATTAAATCGTTAATCATGTCCGACATGATCGGATCCAGCCCCGTCGTCGGCTCATCGTACAGAATGATCTGCGGATTATTGCAAATCGCCCGCGCCAACCCCACGCGCTTGCGCATGCCGCCGCTCAAATCCGCCGGATACATTTGCTGGATATTTTCCAAATCGACGCTCTGCAGCGCGCGGCTGACCCGCTCGCGAATCTGAACGATATCCAACCGGCTGTGTTCGAGCAACGCGAATCCGACATTTTCAAAAACATTCAACGAATCGAACAGCGCCGCGCCCTGAAACAACATGCCGAACTTCAGGCGCAACGCCCCCAAATCATGGCCGCGCACCTGCGCCACATCCTGGCCGTCCACAATAATCGCGCCGCTGTCCGGGCGCAACAGGCCGATCAGGTGCTTCAGCAGCACGCTTTTACCGCAGCCGGAGCGGCCGATAATCACCAGCGTTTCCCCCTTTTCCACGCGCAGGTTCACGCCGCGCAGCACGGGCCTGCCGCCTAACGTTTTATGCACCTCACGCACTTCCAGCATCGACATACGCTTTCCGCCTTATTTAATAAAATAGAACAACGCGGTCAAAAACGCGTTCGCGGCAAAAATGAGCATACAGGAAAAAACCACCGAGCGGGTCGTCGCCCGTCCCACGCCTTCCGCGCCGCCACGCGTATTCATGCCTTCGTGGCAGGCGACCAGCGAAATGACCGCGGCAAAACTCATCGCCTTGATCAAGCCGGTAAAAACGTCTTTATACGCCAGCACGTCGAATGTTTTTTTAATATACAAAAAAACCGGAATATTCAAATTGTACACCGAGACGATAAATCCGCCGATAATTCCCACGGCGTCCGCATATACCGTCAACAGGGGAAGCATGACCAGCAGCGCGAGAAAACGCGGCACAACCAGGTACTTGACCGGATTGGTCGCCAGCGTTTCCAGCGCGTCGATTTGCTCGGTCACCTTCATCGTCCCGACTTCCGCGGTGATCGACGCGCCCACCCGCGCGGCGACGACCAGCGCGGTAAACACCGGCCCCAGTTCGCGGCACATCGACAGGCTGACCAAACTGGCGATATAGATTTCCGCGGACATTTTTTTCAGCGTGTAGGCCATCTGCAGCGCGAGCACCACGCCGGCGAAAAACGAGGTCAGGAACACGATCGGCGAACTGTTCACGCCGACTGTATCCATCTGCTGAATCAGCGGCCGCCATTTAAACGGTGGCACAAACATCTGGCCGATCGTCCGCAGAAAAAGCAACGATAGGCTGCCGAAATATTCAAAAAAACACCGGGCCCGCGCAAAAAACCGCTTTACCGTCTCCATGCTCCCCCGTTTTTTTTCCTCTGCCCCACGCCGTTATAACGGTGTAAACACCAGTTTTTCTTTTTTCTTATCCGCCGCCACGGTAATCTCTTTGGTCTTATCGATTTTGCCGGCGAGGATTTCCTCAGCCAGCGGATTTTCCAAAAAACGCTGAATCGTGCGTTTGAGCGGCCGCGCGCCGAATACCTGATCGAAGCCCTTGGCGACCAATAAATCTTTGGCGTCTTTTTCCAGGACAATCTTCACTTCCTGTTCATGCAGCCGCTTGGTCACATTGGCAATTTCGATTTCGACGATGTTGTACAAATCCTCTTTGGTCAACGGCCGGAACACGATGATGTCGTCGACGCGGTTGATGAATTCCGGTTTAAAAGCCTTTTTGACTTCCTCCATCAACTTGACTTTCATCGATTCATACGTGACGTCGTCTTCCTGCGCGCGGAAACCGATGGCGCCCTGTTTGCGCAACAATTCCGCGCCGATATTCGACGTCATAATCAAAACCGTATTGCGAAAATCGACTTTTCGCCCATAGCTGTCGGTTAACCGGCCTTCCTCGAGCATCTGCAGCAGCAAATTAAACACGTCCGGATGCGCCTTTTCGATTTCATCGAGCAGAATCACCGAATAGGGTTTGCGCCGCACGCGTTCGGTCAGCTGTCCGCCTTCTTCGTATCCGACATATCCCGGCGGCGCGCCGACTAAGCGCGAGACATTGAATTTTTCCATATATTCCGACATATCGATCTGGATAATCGCGTCGATATCGCCGAAGAGAAATTCCGCCAGGGCCTTGCCGAGCAGCGTCTTTCCCACGCCGGTCGGCCCCAGGAAAATAAACGAACCGATCGGACGCCGCGGGTCCTTTAACCCGGCACGCGAACGCCGGATCGCGTTGGAAATGGCTTCCAGCGCTTCATCCTGGCCGATCACCCGTTTATGCAGCTCATCTTTCATTTTCAACAGCTTTTCCGTCTCTTTCTCCTCTAAACGGGCGACCGGCACCCCGGTCCACTGTGAAATGACTTCCGCGATATCTTCTTCCTTGACTTCGATCGTCGTCTCCATGCGGCTTTCTTTCCAATTGCGCCGGATTTTATCCAACTGGGCACGCGCTTCCCGTTCCTGGTCGCGGTAATTGGCCGCCTTTTCAAAATCCTGCGCTTTGACCGCCGCTTCTTTCTCTTTGCGCAATTGCTCGATCTTATTTTCCATGTCTTTTAAATCCGGCGGCGCGGTCATCACCTGCAGCCGCGCGCGCGCCCCGGCTTCGTCGATGATATCCACGGCTTTGTCCGGAAGAAAACGCCCGCTGACATACCGGTCGGACATTTTTGCCGCCGCTTCCAGCGCGATATCCGAGTACTTCACGCGGTGGTGCGCTTCATATTTATCCCGCAGCCCCTTAAGGATTTCGATCGTCTGCGCCACGGTCGGCGGCTCGACGATGACGGTCTGGAAACGCCGCTCCAACGCCGCGTCTTTCTCGATATATTTGCGGTATTCGTCCATCGTCGTCGCGCCGATGCACTGAATTTCGCCGCGGGCCAGCGCCGGTTTAAGAATATTCGACGCGTCGATCGCGCCTTCCGCGCCGCCGGCGCCGACCAGTGTGTGCAACTCGTCGACAAAAATAATCACATTTTCCGAACGCTTGATTTCGTCCATCACCGCCTTGATCCGCTCCTCGAACTGGCCGCGGTACTTCGTGCCGGCGACCATCAGCGCCAAATCAAGCACGATCACGCGTTTGTCCCGCAGTATTTCCGGCACATCCGCGGCGACGATTTTCTGAGCGAGCCCTTCGACAATCGCCGTCTTGCCCACGCCGGCTTCGCCGAGCAAAACCGGATTATTCTTCGTGCGGCGGCTCAAGATACGGATTACCCGGTCGATCTCTTTTTGCCGGCCGATTACCGGATCCAGATTGCTGTCGCGCGCGTACCGGGTCAGATCCCGCCCGAAAGCGTCCAGGGCCGGCGTCTTATTTTTCCCCTGCGTTGCCGCGCCGGAAGCAGCCTGCGCGCTGTCGTAATTCGCCGTGGCCGTGCCGAGCAATTCCATAATCTCCCGCCGCACTTTGTTCAGGTCAAGGCCCAAGTTCAAAAGCACCTGCGACGCGACCCCCTCGTTTTCCCGCACCAGCCCGAGCAGCAAGTGCTCCGTGCCGATATAGTTATGCCCGAGATTGCGCGCCTCTTCCATGGCCAGTTCGATGACCTTCTTCGCTTTGGGAGTAAACGGGATATCCCCGGAGGTGACGGTGCTCGGCCCCGGCTGCACCAGCTTCTCCACTTCCAGGCGTATCATATCCAGGTTCAACCCCAGATTCTGCATAACCGCGGCAGCGACGCCTTCGCCTTCTTTGATCAATCCCAATAAAACATGCTCCGTGCCGATATAATCGTGGTTAAAACGCTTCGCTTCCTCCTTGGCCAGTAAGATCACCTTACGAGCGCGTTCCGTAAAACGGTCGAACATGCCGGAAATCCTCCTCTCTACAATGTCTTCAGTTTTTTCCGAATCAAATCGGCGCGCTGCACATCCCGCTGGTGCGTGCTTAATTTCTTGCTTTCCAGCTTCTGCAAGTGCGCCGGCTGCGACAAAATGAACAATTCATTGATCGCCTTGCGGCTGAGCCCTTTAATCGTGCCCACGTCGATGCCCAGGCACATATTCGAAAGCAACTCGATCGATTCGGAACTGGAAATGATATGGGCATTTTTCAAAATGCCGTATGAACGCCACACCTGGTCCTCTAAGCTGCTGCGGTTCTGATTGAGCAGGGCCGTGCGCGCGTTCTGTTCATACTCGAGAATCTGGTTGATGATCCGAAAAATATTATCGATAATTTCACTCTCGCTGCGCCCCAACGATACCTGATTGGAAATTTGGAAAAAATTGCCCGTCGCCTCGGTGCCTTCGCCGAACAACCCGCGCACGGTCAGCCCCAGCTTGACGATCGCCTGAATCACCCGGTTAATCTGCTTGGTCAGGACCAAGGCCGGCAAATGCAGCATGACCGACGCGCGCATGCCCGTGCCGACGTTCGTCGGGCAGGCGGTCAGGTAGCCCATGCGCGAAGAAAACGCGAAATTCATCTTTTTTTCCAATTGGCTGTCGATTTTTTCCGCCTGCTCCCAGCACGCTGCCAAATCGAATCCCGGCAGGAGCACCTGAATGCGCAGGTGATCTTCCTCATTGGCCATAATCGATAAGGTCTCGTCGGCGCTGATCGCCACGGCTTTTGCCGGATTATCGGTGACCAGGTCCCGGCTGATCAAATGCCGTTCCACGAGCACCTGCTTATCGATCTCGGAAAGTTCCGACATGCGGACAAATAAACCGTTGTGTTTGATCGGTTCAAACTCGCGGATCACCGGCT
>JAMWCB010000129.1 GCA_023819605.1 Candidatus Omnitrophota bacterium | reverse complement strand
TTTTTGGAACGTCGGACAACGCGGTCAAAACCCAAGTCTGGATAGCCGTGTCGGTTTATGTGCTAATCGCAATTATCAAAAAGCGGCTCAAGCTCGAACTTTCGCTTTACACAATTCTACAGATTTTGAGCGTGACTATATTCGAAAAAACGCCGATTTTACAGGCCTTGCAGGCCGATCAGTACATTTTCAAAATAGACGAAAATCAAAAGCAATTGGAACTGTTCAACTTATAACCGGACAGTAGTGTTACAAATTGTATTTTAAATAAGATAGTTATGATATGAAAAATAAAACATTTTAAAAATAATTAATTTTATTTAATTATTTAATTTTTACAGCGCAAAAAAACCGGAGAGCAAACCTGTAAGCCGAGTTTTGTTCTTCAGAAAATCTGAAGCGACGGCCATTCATCTTGTCCCGGACATTACTGACCGGAATCATGAGCGACCGAACCCGAGGAATAGCAGGCGGGCAACCCTCCTCCTATTTGATCTTGCTCCGCGTAGAGATTGCCGCGTTTCACTTCCCGCCGAAGCGGGAAATCGTCACTGTTGCTCTAATCCGCCCGCGCCGCAAGCGGCGCGAAGGTGGGCGTTACCCACTACGCTGCCCTGTGGAGCTCGGACTTTCCTCTACCCCGGAAGAACCGGCAGCAGCGGCCGTCCGGTTTGCTCTCCGATAATTCGTAATGGCTTCTTTTGCCAAAAGGTCGGCTTCTTTATTGAATTCCCGGCGCACATGCTCGGCGCGAATAGTATCGAATCCCCGGGCGAGCGCTACCGCCTCGGCGTACAACAGCTTCAACTGCTCATTTTTAACCTGGTATTGGCCGTTAAATTGCCGGATCAAGAGCTCGCTGTCGCTTTTTACGGATATGACGCGCGCGCCTAATTCCCGCGCGCGCCGCAATCCGGCCAACAACGCGCTGTATTCCGCGACATTATTGGTCGTCCTGCCGATATAGCGCGAAATTTTTTCCTCAAACCCGCCGCCGGCGGCGCGGATGACCACGCCGATCGATGCGTCGCCGGGATTGCCGGAACAGGCGCCGTCGATACTAATCGTTAATTCACGCGCCGGCGGCATGTTCTTCATCATAGAGAAGCCGGGTACAGCCTTCGCAACTGACCATTTTACCCAACCGCAATTCGCTGACCAAATGCGGCCGCACGGTTAACGCGCACCCCTGACAGGCGCCGTTGCGTACCGCGGCCAAGGCCAGATCGCCTTTATTCGCCAATATCCGTTCGTATAATTCGGCCACTTTCGGTTCAATGCCGGCGGCGCGCAGTTCCTGGCGCCGCAGCGTCAATGCCTGGATATTCGCCTGCAATTCCGCGCATTCCTGGTCGAGCGCGGCGATACGCGTCCGGATATCTTTTTCCTGCTCGGCATACCTTTTTTTCGCCGCGTCCAAACCGGCGCGGCACTGGTCAATCAGCTCCAACAAACGGATGACTTCTTCCTCCCGCAGGGAATTATCGGCTTTCAGTTTTTCAATTTCCGTCTGCATCGCGCTGAATTCTTTATTCGATTTCAACTCAAACAACCGGCTTTTCTGTTTATTGACCTGCTCTTCCTTGCTCTGCAGTTCCAATTCCTTCTCTTTATGTTTGAGCTGCGTCTGTTTAAGCTGCTCTTCCGCCTGCTTAACCCCCGCCTGTGCCTCGAGCAACTGTTTTTCCAACGCCTGCCGCGCCGCCGGCTTATCCCGCAACGTTTTTCTTAAACGGAAAATCTGCGCATCCGTCTCCTGCAGGGCAATCAATTTCGTTACATCTTCCATGAATCCTCCTTCGGATGGTATGCGCGCGTGCAAACACTTCACCTCCCGACGGCACATGCGGGAAAAGAGACACCGTACACGTAACGGCAGGCGGGCGTTATGGTGGGCGATAGAGGACTCGAACCTCTGACCTTTGCGATGTGAACGCAACGCTCTAACCAACTGAGCTAATCGCCCGCGCGATGTTCAATTTCGATATTTACTATACCGTTCAACGCCGGGTTTGTCAATGCCGATTCCGCAGCGCAAACAACCTGCGGCACGAGATAACATGGTGGGCCCACAAGGACTCGAACCTTGGGCCAAGAGATTATGAGTCTCCTGCTCTAACCGACTGAGCTATGGGCCCCGCAATGTTTTTCAATAGTAGCAAAAACGACGCAACGCGTCAAGGAAGGATTTCCGGATACGCCTCAGACAAAATCACGCGTTTCCCCCATACTCACTTCCAGGAAATCACGCAGCCGTTTGCTGCGCGTCGGGTGGCGCAGTTTACGCAGCGCTTTGGCTTCAATCTGGCGCACGCGTTCGCGCGTCACGGCAAAAATTTTACCGACTTCTTCCAGGGTACGCGGATATCCGTCTTTGATCCCGAAGCGCAACTCCAGCACGCGGCGCTCGCGGTCGGACAAGGTTTCCATCACATGCTCCATCTGTTCCTTGAGCATAGAATGCGCCGTGGCCGTCGCCGGGCTGACGACCCGCTTATCTTCGATAAAATCGCCGAAATGCGTATCCCCTTCTTCCCCGATCGGCGTCTGCAGCGAGATCGGTTCCTGGGCGATTTTTAATATTCCGCGAATTTTATCCACGGAAATTTTCATCATCGCGCTCAAATCTTCCGGCGTCGGCTCCCGGCCGTTTTCCTGGACAAGGAAACGCGACGTGCGAATCAATTTATTGATTGTTTCCGTCATATGCACCGGGATGCGAATCGTGCGGGACTGATCGGCGATCGAACGGGTTATCGCCTGCCTGATCCACCAGGTCGCGTACGTGCTGAATTTATAGCCCCGCTTATACTCGAACTTATCGACCGCTTTCATCAACCCGATATTGCCTTCCTGAATCAAATCCAGAAACGACAAACCGCGATTGGTATATTTTTTCGCGATGCTTACGACTAAACGCAAATTCGCTTCCACCAACGCTTTTTTCGCGGTATTGAACTCGCCTTCCTGTTTATTGATAACCCGGAGCAATTCCCGGATTTTTGACGGCGGCAGGCCGAATTCTTTGAGTAATTTTTCATATTCCTGTTTTAAACCGGCGCGCTGCTCGCGATTTCTCGTCGCCGGCAGGATTTTTTCCAACTCAAAAAAACGCTCGGCCTGGCTGCGGATGCTCCGGGAAATATCCTCGATCACCGATGTCGTCACGTTGAATTCCAGGAGCGTTTCTAAAATATTCTCGCTTTTCCGTTGGTTTCGCAACCGCGCCGTCAATTTGACGATACGCTTTAACAAACTCGTATGCTTAATATGGCAATCGTCCCGGATCGTATCTTCAAGGTTAATCGTTTTGGCCATAATCTGATTAGCCAACGCGAGAATTTTACTTTTAGCCTGCGGACAAATCAGCACCGCTTTGCGGTAGTTAAGCTCCTCCTGTTCGATTTCCTGCGCCAACCGCAGCTCCTCATCGCGGGAGAGCAGGGGTATTTGCCCCATCTGGCGCAAATACATCCGCACCGGATCTTCCACGTAGGTCGGAGCGGCTTCCGGAGCGGCAGAAACTTCCGAACCCTTATCTTCGGACTCGGCAGCTTCCTCTTCTTTGCCGGCGCGCACCTGTTTTGCGGCCGCGCCGGATTTTTCCGTTTCTTCCTCGGCGCTGACCACGGCGATATTTTCTCCGTCGAGAATCGTCAGGATCTGCTCGACTTCATCGGTCGTCACGATATCTTCCGGCAACTGCTCGCTCAATTCTTCAAAGGTGATGAAGCCTTTTTTCTTGCCTTCGGCAATAATCTTTTTGATATGCTTCATCTTTTTTTCGGCGCTCAAACCGGCGCCGCGTTCCGGGAACTCCGGTTCATCATCCGGCTGGCGCCGCTTATCCGGGGATATCCGCGGCGATCGCGCCGGTTTCCGGGATGCCGTCTTCTTTTTCTTTTTCACCGCATCCGCTTTTCTCATATTTTTTTTGCTCCTTTTTTAAACAGAGTATTTCCTGCAAAAGTTGCTTTTGCGCCCCGGCATCCAGCGCGACAGTCGCACTCATCTGCTGCTGCAACTGCCGGATCTGCTTTTTTATCGCATCCGTCTTTATTTTCCGGACACAATCCTCGAATGTTTTTCGGTGGTCCTGAATACCGAAATCCCGCGCGATCAAATCGCAGACCAGCGCCGCCGCTTGGCGATCATTAAGCCGGTGAAGTAAATCCGCCGGCCGCACACTCCGGCCGGAACGCTCAAATTCCCCGAGCAGCTCTTCCACCGCCGCGCGAACCTGCGGATCGGTAAATTCCGCCGGCGAAAGCGCCGCTTTCAGATCCGCCAGATACTGCGACTCATCAAACAACATAGCCAGCAGCAGCCGCTCCGCGCTCACCAAAACCGGCGACCGTTGTTCAGCGGCGCAGCAGGCCGTCGCCGCCGCCCGCGGCGGGAGGGCAACGGCACATTCTCCCAGCGCCGCATGCTGCCGCAGCACGCGTTCCGGCATATCCAATAATTCCGCCAATTGTTTGACATAGGCCGTGCGCAAGAGCACATCCTTTATTTTACCGATCAGCTGCAAAATATCGGCGGCAATACGCGCTTTGCCTTCCGGCGTTTTTTTATCATGCCGCGCACAGGCCATTTGCCAGGAAAAATCGAACAAACTTACCGCGCTCTGCACAATCGTTTTGAACCGTTCCGGACCTTCGCGCAAAACCGCGGTATCCGGATCGCAACCGGCCGGCAGGCGGGCGACGCGCACCTGCAACCCCTCCGCCATCAAGATATCCGCGCCCCGCAATACCGCATTTTCTCCCGCGGCATCCGCATCAAAGACGACCGTCACATTCCGGCTATACCGCCGCAACAAACGGGCGTGGTCAACGGTCAACGCGGTGCCGAGCGAGGCAACGACATTGCCGATACCGAACTGCGCCGGAATAATGCAATCAAAATATCCTTCCACAATCAACACGCCGTCCAAACGCTGAATTTCCTGCCGCGCGTGATATAACCCAAACAAATTTTTACTTTTGTGGTAAACCGCCGTTTCCGGAGAATTAATATATTTCGCCGTCTGCTGATCCCCGGTGCGCTCCGCAACGATACGGCCGCCGAAGCCGCTGATTTTCCCCTGGATGTTCGAGATCGGAAAGATCACCCGGCCGCGGAAACGGTCGTACATTCTTCCCTGCTCGCTGCGCACGGCCAGCCCGGCCGCAACCGTTTCATCCGGCGGCACCCCCTGGCCGGACAAATAATCGATCACCCCCTGCCACCGTTCCGGCGCATACCCAATCCGAAACCGCTGCCGCGTCGGCTCGCTAATCCGGCGCTGCTGCAAATACGCCCGCGCCGCCGCCGCTTCCGGGGCGAAAAGCATTTGCTGAAAATAACGGCAGGCCAACTCGTTAATACGGTAAAGATGCACCGTCGGCGATTCTGCCTGCAGCCCCGGCGGGCCATCCGACGGCAATTGCATACCGGCGCGCTCCGCTAATGCGCGCACGGCTTCCGGAAACTCCATACGCTCCTGTTTCATCAAAAAAGCGAAAACATCGCCGCCGGCGCCGCAGCCGAAACAATGAAAAATCTGTTTATCCGGACTGACAATGAACGAGGGCGTTTTTTCGTGATGAAACGGACAGCACGCCTTTAAATTTTTCCCCGCCCGCTTTAGCGGAACGTAGCGCGACACCAGCTCGACGATATCACAACGCTCCTGAACTTCCCGAATAAGCGCTTCCGAAAATTTTTTCATGTGCGTTTGACGCGCGTGAATCCCGAACAGCAGACGATATTTAACTTTTGCTTGGACTCAAGCTCATCAAGAAGCAAATTCAAACCTATCGCGTCCGATGCGATGTGCCCGGCAATCACGACATTAATATGCGCCTCCCTGGCTTTCTGTAAATGCTCCTCGCTTACATGCATCCCGACGATCGTACCGATCCCGGCTGCGGATAAATTTTTAAATATATCCTTGGCGCCCTCCGTGCCGCCGGTCATATCCACCATAATTTTCCCGCTGCGCGATTTCGGAGAACCATGGACAATTTTCGGCCCGGCATGCTCCTGCACCGCCTGGCGGTATTCCGGAATATTTTTTAAAATATTCAAGATTTCCGACAGCGTTTCCGGCTCTTTCTCGTCAAAGAGCTGCTGCAGATACCGGCACACCTGATTATCCGCCGGCGTATGCGCGCAGATCAGGGGAATTGCCAATAAACGGGCCGCGTCCACGGTTTTCATATGATTAACCGGATGGACGCGCCGTTCGACTTCCTGTATCCGCTTCTCCATCAACGATTCCGCAACCGTTATCGGCACCCCGCAGGCAGCCAAAAGATCAGCCTGCATCGGCATCACTTCGTATAAAGAAGCAAGCGCTCTGCCTTCCGGATGATGAGACAACACCAGATCAATTTTAGTTCCACGCTCAGAAAGGCGATCCGCCAAAAGAATTTCGGCGACATCAATATCAATCCCAACCAAAATCCGGCGAATTTCCTCGTCGCCGGATCCGACTAATAAACGGCTATCGCTATACGGATTGACGAACCGCTCCTGGTCGAATTCTTTTTTTTCCTGTTCTGAAAGCGCCTCAAAATCTTTTTTTATTTTCTTTAGTTCTTTTTCAACGCACTTTTTTCCCCGCGGATCCGCCGCAATCCCTTTTTCAATGATTAAATCATATAATTTACATAACTTCATCCGCACTCCTTTTGCATTTTTTAAACCATCCGCAACACAAAAAATTTAAAAATGATAAATAAAAAATACCTAGTATGGGTCTGCCACAAAATGATCCATTCCAGGTATCTTTTTTGCGGGCTTCCCATAATAATAAAAATAAAAACAATAATTTTGCATCAAACGATGCACTATATAGAAACCCGCGCAACTGCCGAAAATAAATAAAAAAAATTAATTTTATAAAGTTACTGTAAGTATAACACAGTGATATTTAAATGTCAAGCAGCCCATCGACCGCTCAAATAATATAA
>JAMWCB010000128.1 GCA_023819605.1 Candidatus Omnitrophota bacterium | reverse complement strand
ACATTCGGCCTGCCGACGATCGCAATGCGGCAGAGGCTTGCTTCCCGCGGGACAACCGGCGGCGCCGGCACGGCGACTTCTTTTTCCAGCAAGCTGAGCATCGCTTCAATATTCAGGCCATGCTCGGCGGAAATACAAAAAACATCGGAAATTCCCAGCGCGTGAAATTCCGCGTGCATGGTTTCCTGCGCCGGCGAATCGACTTTATTCACGATCAAAAAAATGCGTTTACCGGCGCGGCGGACCGCGGCTAAAATTTCCACATCATCCGGATGCACGCCGCATTTCGCGTCAACCACAAAAAAAATCACCTGCGCTTCGGCAATGGCTTTATCCGCCTGCGCGCGGATTGCCGCCGGTATTTTCTCCCGGCTGCCGGGAATCAGGCCGCCGGTGTCCACCAGCCGAAACGCGTGCCGTCCGGAAAAAAAAGATTCATACACCCGATCGCGCGTCACGCCGCAGGCCGGTTCAACAATCGCGCGGCGCCGGCCGACCAGACGGTTAAACAACGTCGACTTGCCGACATTCGGCCTGCCGACGATCGCGATCAGCGGCGGCGCAGAATTTTCAGACCCCATATAATAACCTCCGCCAAAACATAGCTCGCCGCTACCCCGGATAGCGGCCCGTCCCGGCGCGCTGTCCGGATTAGCCTGCTCCGTTGCGCGCATTGCCGTTGGCTGCCGAGAGCAATTTGGTTCCCCGCAACAAATAATCGATACCGGAAACTACCGTAAAAAAAACTGCGCTATTCCAAATCAGATAGGCGCGCGGAAACTGCAATAAAACAAAAATGATCGTCATCATCTGAAAAAAAGTCGTCAATTTGCCCAAAATACTCGGAACAATCTTCAACTCGCCGGTCATCACATACACCAGCATCGAACCTAAAATCAAAATAGCATCACGGGAAATCACGGCAATCGGCACCCAGAGCGGCGGCCGGAACGGCAGCGGAAAACTCGGCGTAACCGCCAAAGTGATAAAACTGGCGCTCAGCAACAATTTATCGGCAATCGGATCCAGATAGGAACCCAACCGTGTCTTCAGGCGCTGCGTGCGGGCAATATAACCGTCCACGGCGTCGCTGAAAACCGCCAAGCTGAATATCGCCAGAGCCACATACCGCAAGTAATCCTTCTCGCGCGCGTAGTAAACGACCGCACTGATGAAAAAAGGAATTAAAATAATCCGAAACAACGATATCCAATTCGGTAAGTTCATCGCGGACGGCGTTGCCGTACTCTTTTTATACATGCCACGGATTCCCCTTCGCTCCGACGACATCAAACCGCGCGCTGCCGAATCGTTACTGCATCAACCGGATCCGGTGCAGCGGCCAATAAATTAAAAATGCCTTCCCCAGCACATAATGCCGCGGCACGAATCCCCAATAGCGCGAATCCTTGCTATTGCGGCTGTTGTCCCCGAGCACATAGAGCGCATGCGGCGGCACGCTGACCATCGCCCCCACCGCTCCAAATAAACTTTCGTTCACATTGTAATAATACCAGCCAGAAAGCCGCGGCTCGTCGAGCGGCGCGCCGTTGAGGATAATTTTCCCGTTCCGGATCTCGACCTCACTGTTTTCGCCGGCGATACAGCGTTTGATAAACGCCATTTTCGGATCTTCCGGAAATTTAAACACCACCACATCCCCGGGCGCCGGATCGCGGAACCAATAGATAAATTTATTGACCATAATCCGATCGCCGATCTGCAAGGTCGGGATCATCGAACCGGTCGGAATTTTAAACGCCTGAACGACGAAGGTGCGAATGACCAGCGCCAGGACCAGCGCCACGAACAATGACTCGACCGTATCGCGGATTTCCGCCCGCGTTTTCGGATTTTGCAGCCACTTTTTCATTCCGGTTCCCTTCGCTGGCTCATGCGTCGATCCGCAGCACGGCCATAAATGCCTCCTGGGGTATCTGCACCCGCCCAAACTGCTTCATCCGCTTACGGCCTTCTTTTTGTTTTTCCAACAATTTACGTTTTCGGGTAATATCGCCGCCATAACATTTCGCCGTTACGTTTTTCCCAACCGGACGCACCGTTTCCCGGGCGATGACCCGCGAGCCGATCGCCGCCTGAATCGCGACTTCGTAGAGCTGGCGGGGAATTAACTCCCGCAATTTCCCGACGATCTGCCGGCCTTTATACTGCATTTGATCGCGGTGAACCAAAAAAGACAGCGCGTCGCATTGTTCGCCGTTGATCAAAATATCCATTTTCACCAAGCTGGTAACCCGGTACCCGATGAATTCATAATCCAATGAACCATAACCGCGTGTCAAGGATTTTAATTTATCGTAAAAATCGACGATGATTTCCGCCAGCGGAAACTCATACGTCAGCATCATCCGCTGTTCATCGAGAAATTCTTTACTGATATGCGTACCGCGTTTGCCCTGGGCCAGCGCAATGACGGTCCCCAAACAATCCTGCGGAACAATCAAAATCGCTTTGACATACGGTTCTTCGATATGATCGATACGGGACGGATCCGGAAATTTTGACGGGCTGTCCACATCGAGGACCTCCGCTTTCGTCGTTAAAATCCGGTAGACCACGCTGGGTGTCGTAGCGACCAAATCAAGACCGAACTCCCGTTCTAAGCGTTCCTGAACGATATCCATGTGCAATAATCCTAAAAAACCGCAACGAAAACCAAAACCCAACGACGGGCTGCTTTCCGGCTCAAAAACCACCGCCGCGTCCGTTAACCGCAATTTTTGCAACGAATCCCGCAACAAATCAAAATCCGTCGAATTGACCGGATATAGCCCGCAAAAAACCAACGGCAACATTTTCTTGAATCCTGCCAACGGCCGGTCCGCCGGCTGTTTAAACGAAGTCACCGTGTCTCCGGTCAGCACTTCCAGGGGATCTTTGATATTGCAGCAAATATAGCCGACCTCGCCGCAGGAAAGCGCATCGACGGTTTCCGGTTTCGGCGTAAAAATTCCGGTTTCCAGAACCTCGTAGCGTTTTCCCGTGCCCATAAACAGCACATGGTCGCGCGGCGCGATCCGGCCGTTCATCACCCGCACATAGACGACCACACCTTTATAATTATCGAACACGGAATCGAAAATCAGCGCCTGCACGGGCGCGGCCAAACTGCCGGCCGGCGGCGGCACTTTTTCCACAATCCGTTCCAAAATATCCGCAATACCGATGCCCTGTTTGGCGCTGGCGGCGATCGGCGGCTCTTCCAACAATAACACATCCTGCAACTGCTGCCGAATTGCCTCCGGTTGCGCGTGCGGTAAATCGATTTTATTAATCACCGGGATAATCCGCAAATTCTGATTAGCGGCTAAATAGTAGTTCGCGACCGTCTGCGCTTCAATACCCTGCGCGGCGTCGACCAGCAACAACGCTCCTTCACAGGCCGAGAGCGACTTAACCACCTCATAACTGAAATCGACATGCCCCGGCGTGTCGATTAAATTTAACTGATACTGCAGCCCGTTGCGCGCCGTATACATGATTCGCACTGCCGAAGCTTTGATCGTAATTCCGCGTTCTCGCTCCAAATCCATATCGTCAAGCATCTGCGCGTGGAGCAGCCGCTGTTCCACGGCCCGCGTAACCTCCAAGAGGCGGTCGGCCAATGTCGACTTGCCATGGTCAATATGGGCAATAATGCAAAAATTTCTTATGCGGCGTTCTTCCATAACGTCAAACCAAACTCAATCAATTGCGCGGTAAAACGCCGGCGGGACGACTCGGCGTAAATCCGGACGATCGGTTCCGTACCGGACGCCCGTATGATCAACCAACTCCCGTCATCCAGGACAAATTTCGTCCCGTCGTAACTCGACACGGCGACGACTCGTTTATTCAAAATCCGCGGCGGCCGGGGAATAACCGTTTTTCCGGCAGCGGCGCGCAAATGCACGTCGTTGCGTTGATACTCGCAACGGCCGAAACGTTTATCCATATCCCGGATAATTTCGGATATCGGCATGCGCCGCACCGCCATTAATTCCAGGAGGAGCAAACCGGCAAGAATACCGTCCCGCTCCGGCATATAATCTTTTACCCCGATGCCGCCGGACTCTTCGCCGCCGAGCAGCACATCGCCCTTGAGCATTTCCGCGGCGATATATTTAAAACCGACCGGCAGTTCGACCAGCGGCAGGCGGTAGTGGGCGGCGATACGGTCGACCATCGATGTCGTATTTAAACTCTTCAGCACCCTTCCCCGCCAGCGGCGATGTTCGATCAAATGCAGTAAAATCAGGCAAATCGCATAGTGCGAATTGATAAACCGCCCATCCGGACACATCGCGCCGATACGGTCGGCGTCGCCGTCAAAGGCTAACGCGATATCACAGGGCGCCGCGCGCACGGCGGCGGAGAGGCGCCGCAAATTTACCGCGATCGGCTCGGGATTAACTCCCCCGAACAGCGGGTTATCTTCGGCGTTAATCTCCGTAATCCGGCACCGGCTGCCGGCGAGCGCCTTCGCCAAAACACCGCTGCCGGCGCCGAACATCGGATCAACCAGGATATGGAAACGCTGCCGCTTCAGCGTATCAAAATCGATATACGCGCGGACTTGTTCAACATAGGAATCGACCAACGAGGCTTCCGTAAGCCTTGCCGGCCGGGCGCGCCGCGCGGTTGGAGCAACCGCGGCATTGGCGAGCGCTTCGATTTCCGCCGTCAATTCTTGGGTCGCCGAGGCTCCATGCCGGTCTTTTATTTTCACCCCGTTAAAAGCCGGCGGGTTATGGCTGGCGGTAATCACCAGTCCGGCCGGCAACCCCCGCGTGCGGATGCAGGCGCTGACCGCCGGCGTCGGCACCGGCGCGTCGGAAAATAAGACCGGAATACCCTGCTGCCGTATTTCTTCCGCCGCAGCGGCGGCAAATTCCCGCGATAAAAAACGCCGGTCATAACCGATAACCACGCCGCGCCGCTTCTCCGCAAGCGGCTGCCTGCGCACATGCGCCGCAACCGCGCGGGCGATCCGGCGCACATTCTCAAAGGTAAAATTATCCGCGATAAGCCCGCGAAATCCGTCGGTGCCAAAGACTATCCGCTGCATTGCCGCAAACTCCTGACCGCCGCCCGTTTATCCTGCGCGCCGAAAATATATGAGCCGGCAACCAAAATCGTTGCGCCGGCCGCTCTGGCCAACCCTGCGGTTTGGGCATTAATCCCGCCGTCAATGGAAATATCTTTTGTGTACGCTGCGCGCAATTCGCGCATCTTCGGCAGCACCGCGGCGATAAACGGTTGGCCGCCGAAACCGGGATTGACGCTCATCATCAAAATCATATCCGCAACATCGAGCACCGAACGCAGCGCCTGCAGCGGTGTGGCGGGATTTATACTGACCCCCAACAGCACTCCCCGCGCCCGCACCGACTCCGCCGCGTGCCGGATTTGCTCATCGGAACAAGTCTCCCGGTGCACGGTAATCATATCCGCGCCGGCGTCCAAAAACGCCTCCAAAAAAAACAGCGGATCGGTAATCATCAAGTGCACGTCCAAAGGAAGCTTCGTCTGTTTTTTCAGGCATTGCACCACGAGCGGCCCGATGGTGATATTCGGGACAAAATGGCCGTCCATCACATCGATATGCAGTAAATCCGCTTCCGCGCGCTCCATTTCCCGGATATCCCGTTCCAAACAAAAAAAATCGGCGGAAAGAAGCGAGGGGGCAATACGTACCGGTTGTTCGGCCATGTTAAAAACACCGCTCCATGAATCTACGCAGACACGATTCCTGTCCCCCGCTCACGGGGCCGATGACGGTTAACTGGATATTTTCCGGCTGGACGACAAGCCGCGCCGCGCGGCGAACGTCGGCGGCGCCGACCGCGCGCACATCACGAATCAACCGGCGGACATTTTTTATTTTTTGCATAGTCATCAACTGTTCGCCAAACCAGAGCATATGATCGCCGTTATCTTCCAAGCCCATGACTAATTGTCCGATATAGTAATCTTTCGCCCGCCGCAACTCCGCATCCGGCACCAAGCGCCGGCGGCATTTATCCAATTCCCGCACGGTCAGCTCCACTGCCTGCGCCAGCCGCTCACTGACGACCCCGGCATGAACGATCAAGGCGCCGCAATCATTAAAACGCTTCAACGACGTGCCGATTTCATAGGCCAACCCGCGGCGTTCGCGGATTTCATTAAATAAACGGCTGGACATATTCGCGCCGAGAATAATATGCAGCAGTGTCAACGCCTGCCGCAACGGATCGGTGCGGCTTAACCCATGCATACCCAGGCAAAAATGCGTCTGTTCGATGGCTTTAATCGTCACATCCGTCCGCGGCGGCCGGCGAAACTCCGGCGCCGCCGGATATTGTCCGGGGAGAAAGGGATTTTCCCGCCGCAGCAGCCCGGCGCGTTTGAAAAATTGCGCCGCAGCCCGTACGGCGGCCTGGTGCTCACAATCCCCGCAAGCGGTAATTAATATATTTCCCGGCTGATACCAGCGGCGGTGGTGGCCGATAATTTGGGCGCGGCCGATGCCGGATAACGAAGCGACGGTACCCGCCAAATTCCACCCCAGCGGATGATCCGGCCAAAGCAACGACAGCAGGCGGTCATAGACGACGTGTTGCGGTAAATCCTGATACATTTTTATTTCTTCGACGATCACCGCGCGCTCTTTTTCCACGTCCTGTTGCTTCACCAGGGGCTGAAACGTCATATCCATCAGTACATCGAACGCCACCGCAAAATTTTCGCGCAAGGTCTTGGCGTAAAAACAGGTCACTTCCTCGCTGGTAAAACCATTCAGCGCGCCGCCGGCTCCTTCGATTAATTCCTTAATTTCCAGATAGCTATAACGCGCGCTGCCTTTAAAGACCAGATGTTCTAAAAAATGCGAAATACCGTTATTCGACAGCGCCTCGTACCGACCGCCGGTTCCGACCCAGACGCCTATAGAAACCGAAGGGAATACGGCCGCAGTGCACGTGGCAACCCGGGATCCGTTCGGCAATGAGGTAACTGTA
>JAMWCB010000127.1 GCA_023819605.1 Candidatus Omnitrophota bacterium | reverse complement strand
CCGGCCGACGGCCACCCGCTGGCGCTGTCCGCCGGAAAGCTGTTTCGGCTTGCGTTTTAAATACTGTTCGATATTCAAGATCGCCGCCGCCTCCTGCACCCGCTGGTCGATTTCCTGTTTATTCATGCGGCGCAATTTCAAGCCGAAGGCCATATTCTCATAAACCGTCATATGCGGATACAAGGCGTAATTCTGAAAAACCATCGCGATATCGCGCTCTTTCGGCGGCACGCCGACAACCATCCGCCGGCCGATAAAAATATCGCCGGACGAAGGCTCCTCCAAACCGGCAATCATCCGCAACGTCGTGGTTTTCCCGCATCCGGACGGCCCGACTAAAACCAAAAATTCACGATCCTGTATCTCTAAATTCGTCTCTTTGACGGCGTAAACTTCGCCAAACTGCTTTACGATATTTTTTAACGTTACCTGGGCCATAGCACTCCTCTCATTTTCCAGGAATCCTTTCCGCGCGCGCTGCGCCGCACCAAAACCAGGGAAGGTGACATCCGTTAATGCGCACAATATTCGACAAGCACGCCTAATTCCGCCTTTAACTGTTTACGATGGACAATGCGGTCGATCAATCCATGCTCAAGCAAAAACTCCGAACGCTGAAATCCGTCCGGTAGTTTCTGACGGATTGTCTGCTCGATGACCCGCGGCCCGGTAAAACCGATCAAGGCCTTCGGCTCGGCGATCATCACGTCGCCTAAACTGGCAAAGCTGGCCATAATCCCAGCCATGGTCGGGTTCGTCAATACCGATATATACAGAAGATTCTTTTCCTTATGCCGGCCCAACGCCGCCGAAGTCTTGGCCATCTGCATCAAACTGAACATTCCCTCATACATCCGCGCGCCGCCGCCGGATCCGGACACGATAATCACCGGGCATTTCTCCTGAGTCGCCCGTTCGATCGCGCGCGTAATTTTTTCTCCGACCACCGCCCCCATCGACCCCATGATGAAGCTTGCATCGGTGACGGCAAGCACCACCCGCTGCCCCAGCAATTTTCCCATACCGGTGATGACCGCATCGCGCAAACCGGGGCTCTTTTGATCCTGCTCAATTTTTTCCCGGTATGTCTTAATCCCCTTAAAGGCCAACGGGTCCGCCGGAGACAAGCGGGGATCGAATTCTTCAAACGTCGCCTCATCCATCAACAATGCGCACCGCTCCCGCGCGCCCATCACAAAATGGTGGTCACAGCGCGGACAGATATTTAAATTTTCAGCCAAAAGTTTATTAAAAATAATATTTCCGCAGCTTTCGCATTTCGTGCACAAGCCTTCCGGGATTTCTTTTTTTTTGACTTTTACAATTGTATACTTCGGTTTTCCAAACATAACGGCCTATCGTTGATCTATCCCTGCGTAGCCCGCATATTTCATCACTCATCGGGAGACGAGCAAAAAGTACGGGCATACCCCGATCGCGAAATTAAATCGTACCGCTTTATATGCGCGCGCGAAATATTGCTTGATTTTACCACAAAATCCGAAAAAATGTCAAAAATTATCGAACGGCCGGCGTCGCCGGCGGCGGCGCTGCCCGGCCGCGCATCATTCCGATCGCCCCATAGCCGGATAAAGCCACGGCAATGCCGGCAATCACCGTTTCCGGGGAAAAGAAAGCCGCGCTGTGGGCCGCCAAGAACATCGCCGCTAAAAAACCGGCATTCATCACGATCCCTAAGATGCTAAATATCCGGCCGCGCATTTGTTCCGGGATCAGCTCATGAATCAAGGTATTGCCGGCGATAAAAACGGGGCCGACCGCGCCGCCGAGCAAGAAACAGCACATATACGCAAGTTGCCAGGCCCCGCGATAGGCCACCACGCCGACAAAGGCCAGCAAAAAAATACCGCTGAGCACCAACGCTCCGGACATCAGCCGCATGCGGCCGATATTCGCCGCCAGGCGTCCGCAGGCCACGGCGCCGACGAAAAACCCGGCGCCTAAGGCAATAGCCAATATCCCCAAATCGCGGGTAACCGAGCCGAACGCCTTTTGAATGAACACGACTCCCGCGGTATACAGCGCTCCGGCAGCGCCTAAGAGAAGAAATATCGTCACAAAAATCGACCGTATCTGCGGCTGCGCGCACACGTAGGCGAACCCGGCGGCTATGTCCCGCAACAGCGCGATCACATAGCCGGAACGCAGCGGCGCACGCGGCTCTGCGGCTGGCGGACGGACGGCTGGGGGTGTGCGGATTGCGGCTAAGAGTATCGCTGATCCTACGTAGGTTGCGCTATCGAGAAAAAAACCGCAATCGGAACCGATGGCATCAATCAGCGGGCCGCCGATTCCCACACCGAGCACGGCGGCCAACAGCATTGTCGTATTCGTTAACGAATTCGCAATCAATAACTGTTCGCGCGGCACCAAGTCGGGAATAAACGATAGTTTTGAAGGAAGAAAAAAACAACTGGCCGTAAATACGCCGAAAACAAGGATATACACCGGCAATACGGCGCCGGTTTTCCAAAAAAACAACGGGATCAATGCGACCAACACGGCCCGAATCAAATCGGTCGCAATCATGGTTTTCCGCCGGTCCCAGCGGTCGGCATAGGCGCCGGCAAAAGGGCTGAAAAAAAACGAAGGAATAATCGTCCAGGACATCACCTTAGCTAAGGCGATCGGGGATCCTCCGGCGGCGCGATAAACCAAGGCAATCAGCGCCATCTGATTTAACCGATCACCGAATTGGGAAATGACCTGCCCTAACCAGAAACACACAAAATTTTTATCGCGTAGGATATCCCGAAATCTGCCCATTATTTGTCCAGAAGCATGCGAAGGTATTATCGCGAGATCATGAACCGGCGATCGAAAAATAAGCCCACGGAGGGAATTGAACCCCCGACCTAAGCTTTACGAAAGCCTTGCTCTACCAGCTGAGCTACGTGGGCGTATCACCGTTCGAGAAAACCCGGGCATCGAAATCCCGGGGTATGGCCATGATGCAAATTGCGTGCTTGTTTGCCTGCGCTAAAACCATTTCCTGGTCAAAAAAAAGCGTTTTCTCCGCTTCAATGGCCAGCAGCGCCGCGGAATGTTCAATCAGCGCGGCGATCGTCCGCCGACCAATCACCGGGATATCAAAACGCATATCCTGATTCGGTTTACTCAATTTCACGACGATCGCGCCGCCCTGGCCGAACTGACTGCCCCGCCGGATCGCTTCGTCCGTGCCTTCGATGGCTTCGACGCTTAAAACTGTTTTATTTTTTACCACAACGGTCTGACCGATGTCAAGCGCGGTAATCGCCGCGGCGATTTTCGCGCCGAACACTACATCCTGCAGCTGTTCCGGCGACGGCCGGCAGTCGGTCATCACCCCGGCCGCCGGCATCAACTCTTTTAAAAAAAGCGACGAATCGATCAATTCGATTCCGCTCTGCGCCAAACGCGCTGCTACCGCCCCCAATATCGAATCCGTGCGATGGTCGGCGGACTGCCGGAGCAGTTGCGCCAATTCTCCATCCATTGCCGTAGGTTCGAATAAACGCTGATGCTTAATCTGGCCGGCCATGACCGCTGTGCGGATGCCTTCACGCGCGAGCAATTGCAGTAATTCGCGCAATTGCCCTACGCCTATCCAATGAATCGATTCCACCTCGGCGGCTAACGCCGGATCGGTTTCTTCGTTTATGGCAAACGCGACGATTGAAAATCCGGCCTGCTTGGCCGCACGGGCAAACAGCCGCGGAAAATTTCCATTCCCGGCCAAAAGGCCGATACGCGCGCCGGCCGGCAGAGGATTATTCATCTTTTTCCACCCGGTAACTGCCGCGGCAAATGCCGCGTTTGGAATTTTTTATAAAATCAAGCAAATAGGCGATCTGCGGATCATCCACCGGAACACTCTCACTGACCTTCTGTACGGCATGGGACATGCCTAAGCGCTCGTAAAACAAAATCCGAAATGCTGTTTTTATATAACGAATGCTTTGCGCATCGATCGCGGCGCGCTTCAATCCGATGCTATTAATGCCATACACGCGCGCCGGCTGCCCGGCAACCATGGCAAACGGCGGTACATCCTGGATGACCCGCGAACAACCGGCAATAATCGCAATTTTACCCAAACGCACGAACTGATGAATACCGCTCAACCCGCCGACCACCACCCGCGCTTCCACGCTCACATGCCCGGCAAACGCGCTGACATTCGCGACGATCGCGTCATCCTGAATACGGCAATCATGGGCGACATGCGTATTGGCCATAAACAGATTCCGGTTTCCGATCACCGTCTTTCCGTTTTCGCCGGTGCCTAAATTTATCGTTACGTATTCCCGGATAACGTTATCATCGCCGATAATCACCTCGGAAGGTTCGCCCTGGTACTTTAAATCCTGCGGCACGCTGCCGATGACCGCGCCGGTAAAAACTCTGCCTCGCCGGCCAAGCGTCGTGCGGCCGTCAAGCACGCAATTATTTCCGATGAGCGTTCCGGCGCCGATGCGGACATGCTCGCCGATCAGGGTATTCGCACCGATCGCTACATTATTCCCAATCCGGGCGCCGGAATGAATAATTGCTGTCGGATGGATCGTGTTCTTTTCAGACATAGGTATCGATCGGAATCAATCCTGCCCGGCCGGCTCTTAATCGCCGAGTGAAAAAGTCAACTCCGCCTCGCAGACAAGTTTATCCCCGACAAATGTCCGTCCGTACACTTGTCCGGTTTTCGATTTCAATTTCAACACCGACGTTTCCATACGCAGCTGATCACCGGGAACGACCATACGGCGGAATTTAACCTTGTCGATACACATAAAATACGCGCGTTTACCCAAATTGGTCCGTTTGCAGAGAATCAGCACGCCGGCGACCTGCGCCATTGCTTCGACAATCAAAACCCCCGGCATCACCGGCCGGCCGGGAAAATGTCCGTTAAAAAATTCTTCATTGGCGCTCACATTTTTAATACCCACGGCATACGTATCTTCCTTCAGCTCCAGGATGCGGTCAACGAGTAAAAACGGATACCGGTGCGGTAAAATACGCTGGATCTCCGTAACGGTCAACGGCGGAACGTCGGTAAAATCGCGGCTTGCCGCACTCACCCCGGCTTTTTGCTGACGTTCCTGAATTTGACGAATTTTTTGAAGCATTTTAATATTCAGCGGGTGGCCGCTCTTAATACCGATCACATGCCCGCGAATCGGCTGCCCGAGCAAATAAAGATCTCCGATTAAATCACAAATTTTATGGCGCACAAACTCATCGGGAAAACGCAAAATATTATTCACCGCATTTCCGTCCGGGCCGATAACCACGGTATTATCATAATCGGCTCCTTGCCCCAATCCCTGCTTCCGCAACGCGTCCGCTTCTTCCTGTAAACAGAATGTCCGGCTGGGAGCGACTTCCCGTTCAAAAATATCCGGTGTAAAAACAAACGAAGCATACTGTGATTTCAGCCGCGGATTGGGGTAACTCATCGTGTACGAAATCCGGAATTCGTTCGCCGGCAAAATCATCAACGACGAATCTCCTTCTTCAAGATGAAGGGCTTCGCGGGGCTGGAAATAACGCCGCGGCACGGGGAATTCCCGGATCGCGGCTTTTTTCAATAATTCCAGAAACGGCAAGGCGCTGCCGTCCAGACCCGGCAACTCCTCTCCATCCATTTCGATGATAATATTATCAATCCCCAGGCCGGCTAATGCGGCCATGACATGCTCAACCGTATGGACTTCCACTTTCTCCACGCCAATCGTCGTGCGGCGCGGCCGTTCTTTTAAAAACGATATGTTCGCCGGGATACGCGGTTGCTGCGGCAAATCCGTACGGACAAAAACAATCCCGTGATCAGCCACGGCCGGTTTAAAACAGAGATTCACGGTTGAGCCGGTATGCAAACCAACGCCGCGAATCGAAGCTTCCGTGCAGATCGTACGCTGATAATCCACGCTATTTTTCCTTCAAGGCCTGTTCGAGGCGGAGAATTTTTTCTTCCAAGGCATTCACGGTCTTATATAAATCCGGCAATTTTTGCACACAGGCGTTTATCCGCTTGGCTTTCTTATGCGGCTTGGCCGGATAACCGGAAACGCAGGTATCGGCCGGCACCGATTTGGTCACACCGGCCTGCGCGGCGACCACGACATTATCCCCGATCGTAATATGGCCGATAACTCCGGCTTGCCCGGCAAGCGTCACGTTTTTACCAATCACCGTGCTGCCGGATATGCCGCTCTGGGCAACCAGGATGGAATTTTCGCCGATGACCACGTTATGCGCGATTTGAACCAGATTATCGATTTTTGTGCCGTGTTTAATCAATGTTTTATCGAACCGCGCCCGATCGATGGTCACGTTCGCGCCGATTTCCACATCGTCTTCGATAATCACGGTGCCGATTTGCGGAATTTTTTCATGCAAGCCTTTCACCGTGGCGAACCCAAAACCGTCGCTGCCGATGACGCTGCCGCTGTGAATGATCACACGTCTGCCGATTTGCACCCGTTCGCGAATCGTTACATGCGGAGAAATCAACGAATCAGAGCCGATTTTCGCGTGATGGCCGATAAAAACACCCGCGGCAATAGTGCAATTATCGCCGATTTCGGCATGATCTTCAATCACCACATAGGGATGAATCGAAATATTTTTACCCAACGCAACTTTTTTTCCGATAACCGCCGTGGGATGGATTCCCTGGTAATGCACCACTTCGTTCGGCGCCAGCCACGCCAAAAGCTTCGCGAACGCCAAAGAAGGATTTTCGCTGATAATCAACGGTTTGGAAATTTGTTTTACTTCCCGCGCGGTAATAATCGCCGACGCATTGGTGTTTTGAATGAGCGGCGTATACCGCGGGTTTGCCACAAACGTAATGTCGCCGGCCTTCGCTTCTTTTATGCCGCAGACGCCGGTAATCACCGTCGTCTCATCACCAATCACTGTTCCATCAATGATTTGGGCGATTTCTTTCAATGTTGTATTCATTCTTCTCCTTAATAATAACGCCGGATAAAAACCTCGCTGCTTCCGACGGC
>JAMWCB010000126.1 GCA_023819605.1 Candidatus Omnitrophota bacterium | reverse complement strand
GTTTCACACCCTTTTTGAAAGCGCTGTCCGCCTTGTTTTTTTTCAACTATTCCGGCAAAAATTACCGTTCGAACTCATCGCGTTCATTGCCATATCGTGCGGAACATTTTTCCCGTTACTCCTTGAAAAAAAAATACTGCGGCAAAACATGCTCACAAAAAAATTTCTCCTCGGCTTATCCTAACCGGCCTTGCGGCCTTGGGTCGAACATGATTTGGGGTCAGGAACATATTTACGGGTTTGGGGTCAGCCCTTGAAATTTGAAATAAGAAAAGCTAAACAAATGAACGAAAAAAAACTGTTATTTCAAATTTCAAGGGCTGACCCCAAAAAGAAGGAACGGCGGTGAAGCGGGCAGGGGCCGTGGATACGCAACGCTTCGTAATGGGCTTTGGTTCCGTAACCTTTGTGGCGGGCAAAGCCATACTGCGGATACTGCCGGTCGTACTCAATCATCAACCGGTCACGCACCACTTTGGCGATAATCGACGCGCAGGCAATCGAAATGCTTTTAGCATCGCCGTCGATCACCGCTGTTCCGGGACAGGATAATGCCGGCAGATGCGGCCCGTCAACAAGCACCCACTCCGGCGCGGGATTTAATCCGGCAACGGCCCGGCTCATTGCCGTCAAGGTGGCCTTTAAGATATTCTCCCGATCGATTTCCTGCTCGCCGACCGTCGCGGCGGAATGACGGCAGGAGGATTGAATTTCAAGAAACGCTTTTTCGCGCTGCGCCGGACTGAGTTTTTTCGAATCGTCGATTTTAGCCTGAAAAACAAAACCGGCGGGAACGATAACCGCTGCCGCGACCACTGGGCCAGCCAGCGGGCCGCGCCCGGCTTCGTCCACGCCGGCAATACGCTGTATGCCGCGCGCGGTCAGCTCACCCTCAAGCTGCCACACTCTCCGAAGCCTCGGATTCGACCTCGAGCTTGCGCTCACTGACTTTGGTCGCCTGTTTGCCCTTGCGCGCCCGCAGGTAAAATAATTTCGCCCGCCGTACCTTGCCCGGACGAACCATTTCCACCTGGTCAATGATCGGCGAATGCACCGGAAATGTCCGTTCTACCCCTTCGCTATACGAAATGCGCCGCACGGTAAAGGTTTCGCTCTGCCCGCTGCCGCGCCGTCCGATCACAATCCCTTCAAAAACCTGAACGCGCGTCTTACCTTCTTCTTCCTGAATTTTTACATGCACCCGCACGGTATCGCCCGGCCGAAAACGTACCGGCGCCGCCCGCTTGCCTTTAGTTGCTTTCTGACTCACCGCAAACCTCCTTCGCTCTTCATCCCTTGATTTTCGCATTCCGGCGCGCAGAACGCTTTGTCTGCCGCGCGTTATGTTCATCCGCCGCCGGCGCGGTTAGGTATTTTTCCCACAAATCCCGCCGCCGCTCCATAGTCCGCTGCCGTGCCTGTTGCCGCCGCCACTGCATGATTTTATCATGGTCGCCGGAGAGCAGTACTTCCGGAACCTCCATGCCGCGATACCGGCGCGGCCGCGTGTAGTGCGGATATTCCAATAAATGCGCGCTGAACGATTCAAACGCCAGCGAATCTTTTTCTCCCAAAACTCCCGGAACCAAACGCACCACGCTGTCGATTATCACCATTGCCGGGATCTCCCCGCCGGTCAATACATAATCGCCAATCGATATTTCCATATCCGCCAATGAACGAACCCGTTCATCAAAACCTTCATAGCGGCCGCAAATCAACAATAAGCGTTTCTGACGCGCCAATTCCTGCGCCAGCGGCTGGGTCCAGGGCCGGCCTTGCGGCGTGACAAGCAGCACCTGCGTTTTTTTTTTGCGCAAGCCGTCGCACGCTTCAAAAATCGGTTCCGGCTTAATGACCATGCCCGGCCCGCCGCCGAACGGCTTATCGTCGACGGTGCGCCGTTTATCATGGGTCCAATCGCGCAAATCACGCACCTTGATGCGGACAAGTTTCTTTTCCTGCGCGCGCTTGAGGATCGACTCCCCCAGCACACCGTTAAACATTTCCGGAAACAAGGTCAACACATCAATCTGCATCATCGGCTGCCCGGCACCTGTTCCGGAATACGGTTTACAATACCGCGCCTAATTTTTTCAAACGCTGCCGCGCGCTTTCCGCTTCCGGCGCTGCCGGAAAGCGCCGGACTATTTTCCGGTAATAGTGTATCGCCAATGCGTAATCCTCGACTTCAGCGGCCAAGGCCGCTGCGTGATTCCATTCCGCGAGTTCAAAAACTTCCTGCGCCGTCAAGGGCGCCGCCATTTCCGCAGCCGCCGAACAGGGGCGCGACGCCGCATGCGGCAGTACCGGCATCCCGGAACATCCGGCAATGACTAAAAAAATAAAAATTACGATGCAATTTGCCCGGATCTGCGCCTTCATCGGATTATCCTTGCTTTGCCGGCACCGGTTGTTTAATTTTTTTCTGACGGAAAAGACTCCGCACCGTATCCGAAGGCTTCGCCCCGACACTCAACCAGTACGATGCCCGTTCGGCATTGATTTCCATGAACGCCGGTTCCCGCGACGGATCATAAAAACCCAGCTGCTCGATAAACCGTCCGTCGCGCGGACGCCGCTGGTCGGTAACGACGATTTTATGATGCGGCTTTCCTTTTCCTCCCATCCGAGCTAAACGAATAACGACTGACACTTTTTCACCTCCTCACCTACTGCGAACCATACACACCGGCAACAATACCTGCCGGCATCGTTGCTACTCTTTTTCGCGGCGAATTTTCGCGCCGACTTTAATCAATTTCGTTTCGATTCGGTCATACCCCCGGTCCAAATGGTATATCCGGGAAATGTCCGTTCTTCCTTCCGCGACCAGCGCAGTAAGCACCAAGGCCGCCGATGCCCGCAAATCGGACGCCATGACCGGCGCGCCGCTCAATTTTTTCACACCGCGCACAATCGCGCTGGCGCCTTCCAGAAAAATATCCGCGCCCATCCGGTTCATCTCACTGACATGCATAAACCGGTCAGGGAATATCTTCTCCGTAATGACGCTGATGCCGTCGCTGACTGCCGCCAGGCTCATCATTTGCGCCTGCATATCCGTCGGAAACCCCGGATAGGGCAGCGTGGTCACATCCACCGGCTTCAGCGTCCGTTGCCGGCGCTTAACGCGGATATTTTCGCCGCGCGCCGTAATGCCGACGCCCATTTGCTCCAGCTTGTCCACCAGCGCGGACAAATGGTCACGCCGCGCATTGCGGATCAAAAGGTCGCCATCGGTCAGCGCCGCGGCAATCATGTGCGTGCCGGTTTCAATCCGGTCGGGAATCACCGCGTGCGTCGCGCCGCCTAATTGCCGCACTCCTTCCACTTCAATCGTCGGAGTGCCGTGGCCGCGAATTTTCGCGCCCATTTTTATCAAAAAATCCGCCAAGTCGGCGACTTCCGGCTCACAGGCCGCATTTTCAATCAGCGTCCGCCCTTCCGCCAGCGTCGCCGCGCATAAAACATTGGTCGTCGCCAGCACGGAAGACCCATAGGCGCCGCCCAGGAAAACATTCGCGCCGCGCAATTTTTTAACCTGCGCGCTGATATACCCGTGCTTGATCTCAATTTCCGCGCCCAGCGCCCGCAATCCCTTGATATGCAGGTCGACCGGCCGCTGGCCGATCACACATCCGCCCGGCATGGAAACCTGGGCTTTTTTTTGTTTCGCCAGCAGCGGCCCCAGAACGCAAATGGACGCGCGCATGGTTTTAACTAAACTATACTCGGCAATGAATTTTTTTGAACTCTTCGGCTCAATGATTACCGCGCCGCCGTCGAAAACCGCCTTGATATCCAGCGCGCGAAAAATTCGAATCATCGTCTGGACGTCGCGCAAATCCGGCACATTCGTGATTACGCACCGCTCGTCGGTCAACAGCGCAGCCGCCATAATCGGCAACACGGCATTCTTCGAACCGCTTACTTCGATCGTGCCGTGCAACGGCGTCCCGCCGCATATCACCATCTTATCCATAAGCCCTCCGGCACACGAAAAAACGTTCTTTACCGTTTAAATCGGCAAAAAATTCCGGTCGATCAAATTGCGCCGTCTGCCGGATAATTGCCGTCATGCGTTCGCGCTGGCTCTCGCCCAGCTCCATCGCCAGGTAGCCATCCACCCGCAAAAATTTACGGCTGCCGCGCACAATCCGGCGCGCGACCGACAAACCGTCCGCGCCGCCGCATAACGCCGCCGCCGGCTCGTAATCACGCACTTCCGGGGGCAACCCCTTCATTTCCGCCCGCGTCACATACGGCGGATTGGCAACAATCAGGTCAAACGGCTCAACGCCTGCCGGCAATGCCTGATATAAATCTCCGCAAAAAAAACGGATACATTCCGCTACACCATGCGCCCGCGCATTTTTTCGGGCCAACGCAACGGCTTTTCGGCTGATGTCGGAAATATAAATTTTACAATAAGATAGTTCTTTTGTCAATGCAATTGCGATATTTCCGCTCCCCGCGCATAATTCCAAAATCCGTAGCGGGCCGCCCGGATGTAACCGTTTCAACAAACCAATCAGGCGTTCGACAAGAACCTCGGTTTCCGGACGAGGCAGAAAAACTCCGCGCGCCGTTTTCAAAGTCAGCCCATAAAAAACCGCTTCGCCCATCAAATACTGCAGCGGCACATGGCGGCGCCGCAGCGCGACCCACCGCCGCAAACGACGCTGCCGGCTCAGGCACAACGGCGCCTGCCGGTTCAGATACAACTCAATACGCGGCAGCGCAAGCAAACCGGCGAGAAATACTTCCGCCTCCTGCCGGCAGCGTGCGCCGTCAATACGCCGCAGCTGTTCTTCAGCCCAGGCAAGCGCGTCGCCGACGGTTGAAATTCCCCGCTCCGCAATGCCGCGCCGCTTTTGCCTACGCATGCAGTTCATTCGGGCCGGCGCCGGCGGTTTTCTCGTAATGCCCCTTGCCGCTGCGTTTATACTGGGTAAATCCATGACGCGCCAAATTCTGCGGGCTTAACAAGGCCCGTTCGCTCTTGGGCATCGCAAATGAAGAAAAAACCCGATGGCAGCGGCTATGGCAGGCTGGGCATTCCCGTAACGACGATTCCTGTATAGATTGCAGCGCCGAGAATCCGTTGCAACATTTTGCACAACTGTGCTGCGCGTCATCCGGCGCGTATTCATATAATGGCATTAACCCCAGGCTCCTTTTTTTCTCCGGCTCAGGTTGCCGATTCCCGCTGCTGCGTCAACAAAAACTCGATTTTTCCGATAATTTCGTCACTATTGTTCGGCGTCGCGTCAGAAAACCAAATGCCCTGCGGATAGATCATCACATTCGGGCCGTGCTCGCACTGCCCCTGGCAAGCGGTGCTGGACACGCGCACCAATTCCTGCAAACCCGCCGAGGCGATCCGCTCTTTTAACTGGCGATGCAGCGTAACGCTCGCCCCGTCGGCGCACGACTTTCGGACGCCGGCGCGGTCATTGGTGCACACAAATACATGGCATACGTATGGACTCTTCCGCTCCTGCATAGCACACCTCTCATTCCGGACGCAGCACGTGCCGACGAAAAGCATCTACGATGCGTTCGCTCAATTCGTCCGGTGAATTTCCCGCCGCATCGATCGTTATATCCGCATACTTGTTATATAACACAGAACGCTCCTGAAATAAATCGAAAAATGATTGGTCCGGGCGCCGGGCAATACCGCGGCTGGAGAAATCCCTAACCCGATGCTCTAATTCGCTGAACGGCACATATAGATAAAGTACCGCCGCCCGCGATCGCAGATGCCGCATCGCGGCATCGCTATACGCCGCGCTGCCGCCGGTTGCGACGACAGCCCGCCGCGGCTCCAGGGTTACCAGCAGCGCTTCTTCAATATGGCGCAGCGCTAAATATCCGCGCGTATCCACAAGGTGCTGCAGCGAACAACACTGCTGTTCCTCGATCAACCGGTCGGTATCGATAAATGACCAACCAAGATTTTTTGCGGCCAAAGCTCCCGCGGTGCTTTTTCCGGATCCGGGCATACCGATGAGAACGATCGCGTCCGATTTTTGCAAACAGCCCTGTTCAGCGGTCGCCATTGCGCTGCTCACCCGGGCCGCACGGATATCCGAATATTGCGCCGGAGAACTTCCCGCGCCCGCAAAAACACGCGCATTGCCTGCACTTAGGCGTCATGGGCGCTCACTACGTTATCCGTACACGTTTTATGTTCATACTTCCACCTTCCCAAAACTATCCCGCACGTTGCACCCGTCTTCAAGGCACCTACGCGATATGATACGACGCGCCGGGCGCCGGGAATAATTCTATCCGGCACGACGGCCAACTTTCGGCGGGAAAGAAACCCGCCGATCACCGCTAATTTACGCCGGGCGGCCTGTCTGCTCCCGCGGCGCAGGCGCCGCTCTCCGGCGCGAACCGGCGCACCGCGCCGCCCACACGCCTGCCTCGTAGAGCACACATAGCGGCAGCGCTAACAACAATTGCGACACGACGTCCGGCGGCGTCAGCGCGGCCGCAACGATAAATATCAAAACAATTACGTAGCGGCGGGCTGTGCCGAGCAGCGCCGGCGAAACGATACCGGCCCGCGCCAGTACCCACAAAATCAGCGGCAGCTGAAAACTTAGGCCGAACGACAGCATCAACCCGGCGGCAAACGACACATACCGCTCAACGCTGAGCACCGGCGTCAGCGTCGCGCTGGCGAACGCTAAAAAAAATTTCACCATGGCCGGCATGACCACGCCGACGGCAAACACCGCGCCGCTCAGAAACAATCCATACGCAGCCGGCAAAATCAGCACGATTGCGCGTTGTTCGGTAGGAAACAACCCCGCAGCCGTAAATTGCCATACCTGATAGAGCAAATAGGGCAGCGCGACGAGTACCGCTCCCCAGAACGAAACCTGCACCTGCGCGATAAACGCTTCCGCCGGCGCTAAAAAAACAAGCTTGCCGGCCGGCTGGGAAAGGCGGGCAAGCAACGCGCCGGATGACGGGTAAATCAGCAACCACGCCAGAAGCAGCAGGCCGCCCGCTTTC
>JAMWCB010000006.1 GCA_023819605.1 Candidatus Omnitrophota bacterium | reverse complement strand
CTGAAGATAGCTATTTTTGTCGTACTTATTTCTTTGTTCATATTTCCTCGCTTCGGCTCATGGCGCCCATTTGCTTATTACGACTGCCAGGGATCCGCCTGAGCGTCAACAATGGCGGAGATATTCACGCCATCTTTAGAACAAATGCGGAACCGCGAGCGATACAAAAAAAATTAACCCTATCGGCTTTAGTATACTTACCATTACCTTCAGCAATATTCGTAGCTATAGACAGGACCGCCCTATTTAACTGGTCGGATAAATAATAGTTGCCTTTGGGGAATGATTCGGAGAGAGTGCTTAATTCGTCGGCAATATCGATGGCTTTTTTATAAACTTCAAGGTTTTCGAACAGGAACGGCATACGAAACCTCTTTAGAACAATAGAACAATAGAACAATCGAAAATAGACCGCAATTGAACCGATAATCTATTGCTTTATTGTTCTATTGTTCAATTGCTCTGCCATTTTTCGCAAGCGCAAAATGGCGGGTAGTCGTGGACGAAAGTCGAACCCTGCATCTCCAAGAAATTAAACTACTTGTGAAAATGACGGTTCGTAAAGGTAGACGTGGTTTCGTCTACTTTGAGCGCCATGTCCCATCAAAACGCTTAATTTGATAGCCTTTGAATCTCGGTAGCAATTTCATCAATTACTTCGATATTTTGGATTTTTTTATTGTCTCCAACCTTTACTGAAATGACATAGAAAACTTTGCCGCCATATTTTTTTGTGAACTTTTCATGCGTGACTGCCTGCTGGGATCTTTCTTTAAATATTTCGGGGATATGCGATACTCCGCCTGCAGGCTTTATCTGCAATCCGATATGCGCTTCTTTGACCTTGATAAAGAAATCAACATTATACAACCTATCCCATTCATCAGGTGCCGGCTCAATTTTAACCTTGAGAATTTCTTGCAACTGCCCGTAAATTGTTTGAATTTCTGTAACATATCCTTGATATGTTCTATTAATAACCATTTCGAACATATATTTAATGCAATCTTCTTCCTTAATATCTTCGACTTCAGCGGCAATAACTTCTGTGATCTTTACATATAGCTTTCTACCCAACTCTTCGATATGTTCTCTTGAGCGAACATTCTTAAAATAATACGCTTCCCAGTCTTCGATTTGTTTGGGAGAGCATTTTCTGATCGCTTCGGACACAGCGCCAACATTCCTGCTAAAGTTCACCTGAAATCTGTTCATTGCGCTATTTAAAATCCATTCTTTAGCCATGAACAACTCCCTTGAGTTCTAAGAATTTTGATTTATATTTATATTCCGATTCATTATCAACATCAACCAACCCGCTTTTAATCAGGTGAGCATTGACAAAAGTTTTATTTTGAAGATACAGATAACAACATAATCTATTATCGGAATCGTATTTCTTTTGGTCATATTTCAAAAATACCTTCTGACCTTGAGCCTTTTTAGCTAAATATTCAGTTGCCTTCCCATTTTTTAAAATATCTTGCTTAACACCCAACAGTCTAACGGTCAAACCATTACTCAGCTTTACAATCTCCGGGCTGACTACCTCTCTAACGGTAAAATACTCCTCCCGTTGCCCACCATTTTGATCAATTTTTGACCCGAACTGCAATTTCTTTGGATCGATCTTTTTATCAAACTTGATCGGATCTTTAAAGATATATGGCAATTTCTGAATTTCCTCTTTAAAATTACCGGTTATCTTCTCCTGCTCTGTGATCTCAAAAATGTACTCACCAGAAAAAAGATTCTGACTACAGCCGATTCTCTCTTTAATAATTGGTAAGAAATCTCCATTAATTTCATATCCAACAGAGTTCCTGCTGAGATTTTTTGCCGCTAATGTCGTTGTTCCACTTCCCAAGAATGGATCAAGAACAGTATCACCCGCAAAAGTAAACATCTTTATCAGTCGTTTTGGTAATTCTTCTGGAAACATTGCTAAATGCTTATCTTGCTTTTCGCCAGCAAAATTCCAGTGCCCCGAGAAATATTGATTCCATTCCTCGGTTGTCATTTTTGATTTTTCTCTTATCTCTTGGCTTACTGGCTTTGTGGTGCCTTGTTTCTTAAAAATCAAAATAAATTCATAATCAAGCTTCAAAATTCCATTTCTCGGATACGGGAAAGAACCCATCACGGTAGCGCCACCTGTTGTATTGCATGTGGTGACTTTTTGCCATATCACAGCACCCATGTAATCAAATCCGATTGTTTCACAAAATTTGATTATTTCTGTACGGATCGGAATGATTTTGTAGCGGCCATAATATACAGAGCGAGCGAACTGATCGCCTATATTAACACACAAACGACACCCATCTTCTAAAACACGGTAGCATTCATTCCAAACTAAGTTAAGATTGTTAATATACTCCTCATAACTGTGATTAAACCCAATTTGATCACTGCTACCATAGTCCTTTAATTGCCAATAAGGCGGAGAGGTAACAACTAAATGCACAGAGGCATCTCTAACCTCCTGCATTTTCCTTGAGTCACCTGTAATTATTTTATGTACTGTTTTCATAAACACACTGCCTTTCGCTCTTAGCGAACCCTACCGGTTCCGCCCGTAGGGTTCGCCTGAGCGTCAACAATGGCGGAGAGGCTGGGATTCGAACCCAGGGGCCCGGTTTCCCAGGCCAACCGCTTAGCAGGCGGTTGCTATCGGCCACTCAGCCACCTCTCCGCAAATTATTTTCTTAAAAGCGCAGCCGCCTTTGTACGATTTCAATTGCTTCTCGACACGGCGCGCCTGATCAATCTCAGCAAATTCCCGTACGCACAACACTCGCCAAGGGCGGTACCGTTTCGTATAATTTCCGCCATATCCCGCATTATGCGCTTCCAGCCGCTGTGCCACATTATCCGTCGATCCGATATAATGTTTCCCGCTTTGCTCGCTGCGCAAAATGTATACAAATCCCGTACTCGCCATTTTCCGCTTCGGCTATCGGCCATCCCGCCTTTGGCGGGATAAACTCAGCTTGCCCCGCCCTGGCGGTGGCTTGCCCCGCCTCAGGCGGGGCCACCTCTCCGCAAATTATCTACAAATAAATTCCGGCGCGTTTTACTTTTTCCCCGCCCGGCGTTTATTCTGAAAAAAATCAGACAATAACATCGCGCACTCATCCGCCAAAATCCCGGCGGTAACCGCGATCCGATGGTTGAGCGTACCGTGGTTAACGATGTCCAACACCGAACCGCACGCGCCGGTTTTCGGATCAGCCGCACCGTAGACCACGCGCGCCACCCGCGCCAATACCAACGCGCCGGCACACATTGAACACGGCTCAATTGTAACATACATCACACACTCCGACAACCATTTATTGCCCAAGGCCGCCGCGGCCTGGGTAATCGCAATCATTTCCGCGTGCGCGGTTGGATCTTTGAGCATTTCCACCTGATTGTGCGCGCGGGCGATGACGCGGCCGCGATAGGCGATGACCGCACCGACCGGAACTTCGTCTTTATCCGCCGCGTACCCCGCTTCCCGCAAAGCCAAAGACATATAGGCCGGATCGTTGCCGTTGTCCGAAATGGCCCCGGGATAGCCTCCTGGGGATGATTTTTTTCGCATGCCGCGCCTTATCTTTTGCCGCTGTTCACCGCGCTCCGATGAAAAAACAAAGCCGCCGGATCGGGCGGCTCAGAAATTTATTGGTGGCGGCGAGTGGATTTGAACCACTGAACACAACGGGTATGAGCCGTTTGCTCTACCAGGCTGAGCTACGCCGCCGCAGGGAAACTGTTGTTTCATTATAGATAAAAAAGCAAAAAAATCAACCGTTTCCGTTGCGATTATTTTTACCGCTTCAAAAACGGTCAGGAATCTTTGCTTTCAAACGTAACCTGGTCCAGCGCCAAACTGACCAAGACATTGAGCAATTCCATCAGATTATCGGAAAAACGGTTCGGTGATTTCGCCGTGCCGACGCTGATCACGCCTAAAACTTCCTGCTGATGAAACACCGGAATCACAAACGCGGATTTTACTTTCGGCCGGTGCATGCGCAAACGGATTTCACGGTCTTTGAGCTGATCATTGACAAATAATGCCTGGCGCCGCTGAATCGTCAATCCGGCAAGGCCTTCGCCCGGCTTAAGTTTCGTGCTGTTGACGACTTCATCGCTTAAGCCTTCGGCCTGCTGAATCGACAGCATCTGCGACTGTTTTTCGAAGGTCATCACCGAGCCGAACTCCGCATTGCACAGTTTCATGGCCATTTCCAAAAGCGTCTTCAATAAACCGCCGACGTTTTCTTTATTCAAAATCGCCGCCGGCTGTTTCTGCTGCCGGACCAATTGCGATACCCGAAAAACAAACTGGACGATCGTATTTAAAAATTCCAAAATATTGTTCATCGCCTGAACGTTGACCGCCGGCAACTTATTATACGCGGCAAAAAACTGCTCTTCATGTAAATCGAGCTCTTTGATCCGCCGGGACATATGCGTTTCCCGCTGGCAATTTTCTAAGACCAGCGGCCCGACCAGAAGGTACGAAAGGTCTATTTTTTCCGCCTGCATGGGCAGAAAAAACATCGCCAGGCCAACCGGGCAAAACGCCTGAAATGCGTGAGACTGGTCGTATTTGACCAACTCGGCCAAACGCTTCTTTACCCAATGGTTATACTCTGACTGCGCTTTCTCGGAACGGAAAACTATTTCGCGGTAGATATCCGGAAGATGGGATGCGGCGCTCAGATCGTTACCGCGCACATCAACAGCTTTCAACGACATCGTCACAATACTCGAGGCAATGTCTTGAATCTGCTGCCAGCGCTTTAGGTCGATAACGTCTTGAAATTTCATCAAATAATTTGGTAGCGGGGGGCAGATTTGAACTGCCGACCTTCGGGTTATGAGCCCGACGAGCTACCAGGCTGCTCCACCCCGCACCGGAATATACCGTATCGTTATGTTTCAGCGGACCCTTCCACCGCCCGCGCGGAGCCATGCGGATTTTCCCGCAACAAAAACTCATCTATTTTTTCACGAAACGCGGTGTTTTTGAATTCGCGCTTCGGCGCGACTTCCACTGTTTCCAGCCGCCGTTTATTTTTTTTCAAGGTCAAATCGATTTTGCCGTCCGCGGCTATTTTTTTAACTTTCGCGCTTATTCTTTCCCCAATTTTCAAATGATCGTTGATATCCTTGACAAAATCATCAGCCACCTGGGAAATATGTATCAGCCCGACAATATTTCCGGACAATTGCACCAATGCCCCAAACGGATAAATTTTTTTTATTTCTCCTTCGACGATGTCGCCGATTTTCAATGCCGTTTCAGACATAATTAGTCTTCGCTGTTTACCACTCTCAAAATCATCTCATGCTTACGCGCGACTTTTAATTTTTCCCGCGCTACGGATTCGATATAAACCGGATCGGTCTTGAGCATTTCAATTTCTTCCGAAAGAATCCGGTTTTCCTGCTGCAGACGGGAAAGTTCCGCGCTCAACGCCGCGTCCCGCTGCTTCATTTCCTGCATTTTCACCACCGTCGGAAAAAAAAATATATAAATAAAGAGAACAAAGAGCGTTACTTTCAACGTTTTCAACCACATCGCAAACTCCTTCCGCTCTAACGGAATCGTTTGCACAGTTCCTCGCCGGCGTAGACCGCCGCGGTACCCAGTTCCTCTTCAATCCGCAACAATTCATTATATTTAGCGATCCGCTCTGAACGAGACGCCGAACCGGTTTTAATCTGGCCGGCATTAGTCGCCACCGCCAAATGCGCGATCGTCACGTCTTCCGTTTCGCCGGAACGATGCGAAATAATCGACGTATAGCCGGCGCGGGTGGCCATGTCAATAGCTTCGAGCGTTTCGGTGAGCGTTCCGATCTGGTTGACCTTGATCAGAATCGAATTCGCGATATTTTTTTCGATACCGGTGCGCAACCGTTTCGTATTAGTCACGAACAAATCGTCGCCTACCAGTTGCACTTTGCCGCCTAATTCATCCGTCAAAAGCTTCCACCCGTCCCAATCGTCTTCCGCCAAGCCGTCTTCAATGGAAATAATCGGATATTTTTTCTTCCATCCTGCATAGATCTCAATCATTTTTTTCGCGTCGCAGCGCAGCGGTTTCGCTTCCCCGTTCAAAACATACTCGCCTTTTTCAAAAAAAGAACTGGACGCTACATCCAGAGCGATAAACACATCTTTGCCCGGCTTATACCCGGCGTGCTCAATCGCCTCGATAATAATCTTGACCGCGTCTTCGTTGGACGCCAAATTCGGCGCAAATCCCCCTTCATCGCCGACCGCGGTATTTAGTTTTTGTTTTTTCAGCAGCGCTTTCAGGCTGTGAAAAACTTCCGCGCCCATCCGAAACGCTTCGCTGAATGTCGGCGCGCCGGCGGGCATAATCATAAATTCCTGAAAATCGACGCTATTATCGGCATGCACGCCGCCATTGATGATATTCATCAACGGCACCGGCAAAACGCGCGCATTCGCACCGCCGATGTACCGATACAACGGCATATTCAAAGACTCGCTTGCCGCACGGGCGCAGGCCATGGAGACGCCGAGCATGGCGTTTGCGCCCAAGGTGCTCTTATTTTCCGTACCGTCCAATTTCAACAACGCCGCATCGATACCCGCTTGATCCGTTACCGCCATCCCGATCAACTCCGGCGCAATAACCTTGTTGACGTTCTCAATCGCCTTGGAAACGCCCTTACCTAAAAATTTCTTCTTATCGCCGTCGCGCAATTCCAATGCTTCATGTTCTCCCGTCGAAGCGCCGGAAGGTACCGCGGCGCGCCCCAGAACATCCTCGGACGTGACCACATCGACTTCCACAGTCGGATTGCCGCGAGAATCTAAAATTTGCCGGGCGTAAATTTCTTCGATAACAATCTTCACCTGTTGTCGCCTCCTTCACTAACCGGAAAAATAATTTTTTATAAAAACAGAGCGCAGCGGCATCAGCGCGATGCCGGCTGCGCAACACGCAGGATTACTATACACTGCGATATTTCAAAAGTCAACTATAATAATTGGCGGGCCGCTCGCACTCCCCGCAATTATGCGCGTTTTAACGGCAAGGTTCCGCGATCGAGAAACGGGGAGCAAACACAAATTCCAGCGAAGCCCGCGGCACCCAGGCAATTTTGCGATCCGGGGTTTTAATCCGGACCCAATCGGGATCCTGCGAAAGCACCTGCACCACCGCTCCCTCGTATACCCGGAAATGGGTCACGGCTTGTTCCGCTGGCGCGTACCTTGCGTCAACATCTGCCGCGATAATCACGGCCTGACGCGCGCCGGCGGTCTGCCGCCAACGGAAAAACCAGCCGCCGCCGCAGATCACTGCCAGCACCGTGCAGCCGATTGCAAACCGGTACAACCGGGTCGAAGGCTGCTGGAACGATAGCCATACGCACCAAACCACAACCGCCATCCAGTAACTACTGGTCAGTACCCAAGCCAACACGGAAATATTTAATCCATCGTAAACATACCCGAACAAACGCACTACCCATGATCGCTGTTCTTCCACCGGCTGATGGGGTAATTGGGAAATGACAAATTCCTTATTTGCCACAACATCGCTATCACGCGGTATATACCATTGCGCTCGTTCATAACAGGCAATCGCTTTACCCAACTGTCCCAATTTAAAAAACGTATTGCCCAAATTATAAAAGATGATTCCATTATCGCTGTCTTGCATTAAAATTTTTTCATAGCCCCGGCGAGCGGCTGCATAATCACCGGCCGCATACGCGGCATTTGCCTGCGCGAAAATATCCGCTGGTTTCGGCAAAGTATCTGCGCACAAAACCGATCCGCTCACCCCCATGACCATCATCGCTGCGGCAATCCAACACTTCATTTCTTCTTCCTTTCCAGATAATCGATCGCTTGTTCCAAGCGCGTCAGGGTCAACCGCATTTTCTCCTGATCAAATTGCGACGCCGCATAACGCGCACTATCGCAATCGCTGAAACATTGCCGCAAAAATTCCGCGGGCGCCTCGTCAATCTCACCTTCCGCGCGCAGAACATCGACGATTTCCGCGCTAATCCCGACGGTCGGACGATGGAAACGATGGCCGATGTATTCCTGCAGTGTTTTAAATACCCGGTCATAAAAAGCGCCTACCTCCTCCGCCCGCGCATGCTGGCGCGCCGCCTGCAAGCCGGCGCGGGCAACTTTCGGCGCGCGTAATTTTTGCGCATAGCGCACATCGTTCTGCAGACGCCGACGCCGGCGCCGCACCCAAAGCATCACTCCCAGGCCGGCCAGCGGCATGCCGTGAACGGCAACAAACCCCGCGTTCAGGCGCAGCAACGGAACCGCCGGGCGCCACTGTTCCTTAATATAGACAATATCGCGGCCGATAACCTGTGTGCCGCGCCGCCGGCCGGCGGCAGCGGCTTCCGGCTGCGCTTCAATTATTTGCGCAACGGTGGCAACGGCGCCAGGAGAAACCACCAGCGGAAACGGTCCCTGCCGCAGCGTCACATACTGTTTGAGCGCCGGATCAAAAAAAGAAAATACCAGGGCCGGAACTTCCTGAATATCCGGCGATTCCGGAATGAGCACCTGTTCAAAAATTTTTTTACTGTCTTGTTGACGCACCTGCGGCTGATAGGTCTTCAACCCGGGGATTGCCGCGATTTCCGGCGGTTTGACGGATTCCCAGCTGCCGCTGCCGCCGATTTCCATCGTCAGGGTAACCGGATCGCCGGCGCGCACTTGCAGCGGCGAAGCCTGCGCAAAAAAAGTAAACCGGCCGATCGCGCCGTTAAAACCGGACGGTTTGCCTGCGGCCGGAAACGGAATGACCGGCACGCTCACCGCCTCGGCGCTCACCTCAAGCGCGTACTGCTGCAATCCGCCCAACAGGCTTTCGAAAATCGAATCATCGAACATATCATCAAAAAGGCTGCCGCGGCTGCGGCGTTTTGTCCGCTGCCGTTCGGCCAACGTACAGGTCAACTTCGCCGGGCCGAGGGTCAAATTGCCTTCCCGCGTCGGATATACGGCAGCGGAAAATTCAACAACACTATACACACGCCCGCCGCTCGATTCCTGATACTGCTTCGGCCGGGAAGAAAAATTTTCTTTTGCAAAACCGTCCGCCTCCAATTCCGGCGGCGCGACATTAATCACATTCAATCCGCTGAACATCAACTTCAACGTCACGGGAATATTTTCCTGCACATAGTACCCTTCGCGCTGCGGCACAGACAGCACCGCGAACAACCGTTCGGACATTTCTCCCGTCACCGGTTCATTTTCGGCGGAAAAACGCTGCGCCGATCCTCCCGGCGGCGGGGAAGGCAGCGGCTGTCCCGCATCCGCAACTTGTAACTGCTGCGCCGGGGCGAAAAACCGGTCCTTTCCCGCCGGGATCGAAAACGGACCAATCGTGTACGTGCCGGTTTTTAACGGAATCAGCGCATACCGATGGGTCAACGACGAGGAAGCCTGGCCGTTGACAATCGACATCATCCGCGACGGGCCGACGTATTGCAGACGGCAGCCCGGAATATCCGGCAATTCCGGAGCCGGGATATTTTGGACATTTTCGAATTTTAACTCCAAATGTACGACATCGCCGACCCGCGCCTCAGTACGGCTGAGAACAACGGCCAGCGGAATATCCGCCGCACCGGCCAAACCTGCGCCGAATGCGAGAAAAAACAACGCTACCGCAATAATCCGCATCTTACCAATCATTTTCCACTGCCGATTCCTGACGCTGCTGTTCCGCCTTTTGCTGCGCCGTGTCTAAACGTTCAAAAGCGTCAAGCAGCATTAACGCTTGTTCCGGCGTCATTTCTTTTTTAGCGTCTTTATCCGCTTCGCCGCGCGCGCCGGCAAGCGCCTGATCTTTTTCCGATTCCGGCCGGTCGTCGCCGCTCCGACCGCCGTCGGCCGCACGCATATCCGGCGGCGGCGAGCCCGGCGCCGGCGTAGGCTCGCTGTTTTCTTCCGAGGGCGTTTGCCCTCCCGGCGGAGACGAAGCTTGTCCCTGGCCTTGCGCAGTATCCTGCCGCTGATTTTTCTCGTCCCCTTGATTCGTTTGCGGCGCGGGCTGATTTTTTAACAAATCTTCTAATTGTTTCGCCAACCGCCAGGCCAATTCATAATTAATTTTCGCGTCTTCATTGTGCGAATCGGTTTCAATCGCCCGCCGGTAATACGTGAGGGCTTCTTTTAACGCATTCACCGCCCCCGCCGGATTCGTCGCGGCAAGCTTCTGCGCCTGTTCAACCAACGCATTGCCCAGATTGTACGATCCCCACTGCTCCAACAGGCGGTCTTCCGTATTCAACGCCTGCCGGAACGATTGCGCCGCGTGCTCATATTCGCCGCGCCTATACCAATCGACTCCCTGGTTGTACGCCTGCCGGGGATCCGGCGGCGCGGCAAAAGCGTCAAACGCGCATAGGGCAAACATCTCCGCCGCACACCAATACTTACCGATTATGCGCATATTCTTTTCTCCGGTCGCTAAGCAGCGTCTCCAGCCCCAGCAACAGCACCGCCATGGCCAACGGTATTTGAAAACGTTCCTGCGGGCGCTTTTCCATTTTACTAGCGCGCGCCGGCTGATCGATTGCGGCAATTTTCTTTTCATACAGGCTGATCAAACCAATTTGGCCGGCGGATGCCCGCACATACGCCCCGCCGCTCTTCACGGCAATTTCCTGCAGAAGTTGTTCCTGTAAACGGGATTTGACCACCTGCCCCTGGCGGTCCTTCAAATACGCCGCATTGCCTTGATCATCGGTAAGCATCACCAATTCCCCTTCCGGTGTGCCGACGCCAATAGTATATACTTTTATATTTTCTTTTACCAGCGCATCGACGGCCGCCAACGGATCGCCTTCCAGGTTTTCGCCGTCCGTAATAACAATCAGCACTTTTTCCGCGCCTTCGGAACCCCTGGCAAAACTGCGCAGAGACTGACGCAGGGCTTCTTCTATATTTGTCCCGCCGCGAGGAATCATGTTCGGGCTTAACTGCTCCACCGATAGCAGAAAACCGTCATAATCGACGGTCAGCGGACACTGCATAAACGCGCTGCCGGCAAAAGCGAGCAGCCCGACGCGGTCCCCCCGCAGCTGCGCGACCAGATCCTGCAGCGAAAGTTTCGTCCGTTCCAATCGGCTGGGCAGAATATCCCGCGTCAACATACTCCGCGATACGTCCACAGCCACCAAAATATCGACACCGCGATGGCGCACTTCCTGCCAATAAAAACCCCACTGCGGCCGCAACGCGGCAAGCATCGCGCACAATACCCCCAAAAACAGCAGCACCCGCTTAACAGACCGCAACTGCGGATGACTCATCGCCGCAAACGAAGCCTGCAGATGCGGCGGGCCGAAGCGCTCCATCCGCCGGCGCCGCGCACCGGCCGCTGCCCACAGCAGCCCAGCCAGGATCGCCACCCCGATCACTACCATCCATCCGGAAGAATAATGCACCAATCTCATACGCGTTAGGGTATTTTAACCGTCACCACACCGGCCAAAAGCTGCTCGATCAACAAGACGAGCACGGCGATACTGATAAAAATTTCACACAACTCGCGGAACCGATAAAATTGCGGCTGTTGAAACGGTGTTTTTTCCAAACGGTCAATTTCACGATAGATATTTTTCAATGATTCCGTATCGGTAGCGCGAAAATACTTGCCGCCGGTAATTTCGGCGATTTTCTGCAGCGATGTTTCGTCCAAATCGACTTCAACGTGCTGGTACACCGTCTGTCCGAAAACATTTTTGGCCGGATAGGGAACCGGCCCGCGGCTGCCGGCGCCGATCGTATAAATTTTTACGCCGAGGGCGCGCGCCGCCTGCGCGGCGTCCGCCGGGGCAATTTTCCCGGCATTATTCCGGCCGTCGGTAAGCACAATCATCATTTTACTTTTTGCCGTCGACTGGCGCAGGCGATTGAGCGCCGCGAGTATGCCGGAACCGATCGCGGTGCCGTCTTCGACCATACCGATTTGCACGCGTTCGACATTCGTGCGCACCCAGTCATGGTCCAACGTCAACGGGCATACCAAGTACGGCCGGCCGGCAAACGCGACAATCCCCAGGCGGTCATTGCCGCGCATCTGAATAAAATCGTCGACGACTTTTTTAACCACGGCCAAGCGGTTATAACGCTGGCCGCCGATTTTAAAATCCAACGCCTCCATACTGGTCGAAACGTCCAGAGCCAGAACAATATCCACTCCTTCTTTCACTGCCCGCTCTTTGCCCAACGGCATCTGCGGCCGGGCCAGGGCGAAAATCAGCAAGGCCAGACCGGCAACGCGAAAAAAAATCAACGACCGGTACAACAGAATCCGCGGGGTGAGCGGCAATTTCCGAACCAAATTTCCCGACGGAAATGAAAGCGCCGCCGTTTTCCTCTGCCCCGTCGCCAAGAACGGCAACGCGGCCAATAAGAGCAATACCCACGGATTATGAAACATCATCAGGCCACCGTCGCCTCCGAAACAAGTTTCGTCTGTTCGATAAATTGCCGGGCAGACTCATAAGAGTCCTCCGCTTCTTTCCGCGAGGAGCCATACCGGGCAAATTTCACCAAATCCGACAATAACAAAAATTGCTTCAATAACTCCTTCTGCAAATCGTCGAGCAACGGCGACGTTTTCGCCGCCGCCAAAAATTCTTCCGTGGACATCCACGGCGCGCGCAAGCCAAAACGATTTTCCAGATAACGACGCAGGCAAGCGGAGAGCCGCTCATAAAATTCTTCAAAGCTTCTCTGCTCGAGCAAACCGGCCCGGCGCAAGGCCGCTAATTCTTCCAGCGCGATCACATGCGCGGGTTGCGGTGGCAGGGATGCTTGTTTAGTTTTGCGGCGTTTAAACCATTGCCTGAACGCAACGAGGCCGGCTACAAGCGCCACCACGACAACCCCCCCCCAAAACAAGTTATACCGCCAAAAAAAAACTTTCGGGCGCAACGGGCGCAAAGCCGGCGGTTCCCCTTCCGGCAAGGCGCCGCGCACGCTTACACTCACTGCCGTTCCCGCGGCCTCTTGCCACATAGCCTGGCCGAAAGGCCGGTAGCGCACCGCATAGGGCGGCAGTGAAACCGTTCCCGGTTCATACGCCGCTAATTGAAAACGCCGAGTCAGGATAAAACCGCCCCCGTTGCCCGGTTGCCGGCTATCCTGCACGCTGCGCACCGTACAACCGCCGATGGCCGCCGGCTGCATTGGATAGTCGATTTCTACGGAAGCCGGCACTTCGACCGTAACGACATACTCAAAGCTGTCGGCCAGGCGCACCGCAGTAACCGGCGCCTGGACAATCACCCGCGGTTGAATCACCTCCGCACCCCGCGCGGCAGCCGCGCTGAACAAAACGAGAGCGAATCCCCAGATCATACTATATCGTTCCAGTCTTCGCATGCAAACCGCCTCCGGCGCATAACCCGCACGTCCCGCGGTCAGCGGGAAGTGAACAGGCTACACCCCCAACCGTTTTTCCCGTGTGCGAAAAAAGCGCAGTAACGCTTCCGCATAAGAACGGTCCGTCCTGACCCCGATAACATCAACCCCCTGTTGCCGCAGCGTGCGCTCCCGTTCGGCAAAAAAACGCCGGCTTTCCCGCTCGTATTCCCGGCGCACCACCGGGCTATCCGAATCGATAAGATATTCACCGCCAGTTTCCGCATCGCGTATTCTCATGATCCCGGCGGCGGGCAATTCCACTTCCCGCGGATCGGAAACCGTCACGGCAATCACATCGTGGTGTTTGTTGCACACCTGCAACCGCTTCGCATAAGCCGGTCCCATAAAATCCGAAATAAGGAAACAAACGCTTTTTTTCCGAATCACCGTGTTCAGATAATCCAGCGCGCGCGAAATATCCGTACCGCGGCCGCGCGGCTTATAATACAATGCCTCGCGGATAACGCGCAGCACATGGCGCAACCCTTTGCGCGGCGGAACGAACGCCTCGATCTGGTCCGTAAAAATCAATAAACCAACCCGGTCATTATTCTTAATCGCGGAAAACGCCAATACCGAACACAATTCCGCGGCAAGCTCGCTTTTCAGTTGCTGCGCCGTGCCGAAACGGCAGGACGCGGACGCGTCCAGCAGCAGCATCACCGTCAACTCCCGTTCTTCCACGTATTTTTTTATGTACGGATGCCCCATCCGGGCGGTCACGTTCCAGTCGATCGAACGGATTTCGTCACCCGGCAAATATTCGCGCACTTCGTCGAATTCCATCCCTTTGCCTTTAAACGTGCTCTGGTACTGCCCGGAAAACACGTCGGTCACCAGGCGCGATGTTTTTATTTCAATCCGTCGGATTTTTTTTATTATTTCTTTGGGTAACATGCCCCCGCCCCGGCCGCTTACGGCACTTCAATTTCATCAAAAACCGTCTGGACGACGTCTTCACTGGTCTTGCCTTCAGCTTCCGCTTCGTAAGAAACCATCACCCGGTGCCGCAGCACGTCCATACCGATAGACTTAACATCCTGCGGCGTCACATAACCGCGGCCCTGAATGAACGCGTACGCCTTGGCCGCCAGCACCAGGCAAATGCTTGCGCGCGGCGACGCCCCGTACTGAATCAGCTCTTTCAGCGCCGCTAAACGGTAATCCTGCGGCGCGCGCGTGGCAAAAACCAGATCAATAATATATTTTTCGATTTTTTCATCGACGTAAATCTCATCGACGGTTTTACGCGCCTGTAAAATAACCTCCGGCGAAACCACGGGTGAAACGGTTATGTTTTTCTCGGTCTGGGCCATGCGCTGAATAATTTGCAATTCCTCGGCTTTTGTCGGATACCCGATTTTTAATTTGAGCATAAACCGATCCATCTGCGCTTCCGGCAAGGGATAGGTGCCCTCCTGCTCGATCGGGTTTTGTGTAGCCAATACCATGAACGGTTTTTCCAACGCATAGGTTTGGTCGCCAATGGTCACCTGGCGCTCCTGCATCGCTTCCAGCAATGCGCTCTGGACTTTCGCCGGCGCGCGGTTTATCTCGTCCGCTAAAATGATATTCGCAAATAACGGCCCCTTTTTCGTAGAAAATTTCCCTTCTTTGGGATTATAAATCATCGTGCCGATTAAATCCGCCGGCAACAAATCCGGCGTAAACTGAATACGCTGAAATCTCACGGCGATCGCCTGAGCTAACGTATTGACCGCCAAAGTCTTGGCCAAGCCGGGAACCCCTTCTAACAACACATGACCATTAGCAAGCAGGCCGACCATCAGGCGTTCCAATAAGTATTTTTGCCCGACGATGACCGTTTCCATTTGCTGTTTTAATAACGTCACAAAGCTGCTTTCCTGCTTTACTTTCTCATTGATCGCTGAAATGCCGCCGCTCATCGCGCCCTCCTTTTGCCGAATGTAACAAAAGTGCTTGCCTCGGAATTTTCATCACTTCAGACACCGCATCGCGAAAAAATGTTCCCAAACCTGGAATTAATTTTTATTATAATCAATTCATTTTTACTGTCAACGCCGCAGACTACCTGGCAAAACATATTTTTTTAACATATCCTCCTTGAAATTTTCATCAAAAAATGCTATTCTTTTTATAGAAGATTTTAAAAACTATCCGAAAAGGCAAACTTTGGGAAACTGAAGGGCGCAAAGCTACGGGTCTACCGCATCTGCCATGATCGCCGAGCGAACCGATAACGGTTTCGTGGCCGCTGCTGATTGCCGAGCTACCGAAGATAGAAAGGTAGTTCGTTTTTTATTTTTAACGCATGTGGGTTATGAAAAATTTATCGTACAAAATTCACGCCGTGCTCAAATTACTTTTTGCCGTCATCGCGGTGGTAATGGTTTCGGCATTACTGTGTACCCAATCGGAAAATTGCCTGGCCGCGGATTCCGGCACATCCTTGTTATTGAACATCTCTGCAGCCTGCTCCGGCATTTTTGCCGGCCATGATTATGCGGTAACGCCGGCTCTCCAGCGCGTGCCCGCGGTCGATGCGCTTTTTTCTTTCTGCCGGTGCATGTCGCATGTTGCATCACTAATAACCGCCGGCGATAATTCCGGCTTCCCGGTTGCCGTGTCGGCACAGCTCTCTACTCAAAGCGTAGGCAAAATCGCACGCGAAGCGGCGGCACTGGCGGGAGCGCGGTGGGCCGGTTCATCGGCCGTTGCGTTTATTCCGGCGGCATTGGCGCCGCCGGCCGGTGTGCCTTTTGGCAAACAAGTATCACCGAAGCCGAATGTTTAACCATTCGGCTTTTTACATTTTGTAACAACAGCGGTTTCAAAAAAAAGGACGGGGATTATGAAGAAAAAATTACTCGGGCTGCTCTGCATCGTATCTCTTGTCTTCAACGGAACACCGCCGCTTATGGCTAACGATGTTCTCGATGAAGAAAAAAACCGTTCTTCCGACCAAACGTTCTCGGTAGGCACTGGAAAAACCGAAAACCGAACCCCACTGGTCAACCATCTGCCGGCATCCGGCACAACGACCAGTCTTTCAACCGCTACCGCGACTGCGGCTTCGCAAATGCAGGATACGATCCTTGGTTTAAAAGCATCCGGCATGACCGAGGTTCAAATTAAACAGCTACTCTCCCAAACCTATACAAGCGGCGAAGTCGAAGCCGGCTTGGCTAAAACCAACAACCTGCTCGCCCAGGAAGGAACCGTGACGACCAATGAGCAAGGCAGCGTGACCGGTATCCGAAATTATGACAGCACCGGCAATGTAACTTCGGCAACACACGTGGGCGAAAGCGGCGTGGTGATTGGATGGACCACCTATGACGCGTACGGCAGGCCGGAAGCTTCGTATAATGCTTGGGGCAGCAAAGTAGAAACTTTTGAGTATAATTCGCACGGTTTTCTGAACCGCGTCATTAATTACGGCCAAAACGGCGCAATCACCGGCTGGACGACCATGGACGCTTACGGCCGCGCCGGCACCGCCTATAACGAAAAAGGCTGTAAGATCAGTCAATATGTCTATTCCGATCGAGGCTTTCTGGTCAAAACCCTCAATTACGGCGATAACGAAACATTTATCGGCGAAACCCTGTTTAACGTCTATGGCAAGCCAACGGCATCCTACAACGAATTCGGCCAATTGACCGCCCGTTTTCATTATTCAAGCTCAGGTTTTCTAACGGAAGTTTCGTCGTACGGCAAAGACGGAACCTATATGGGCAAAACAACGTACGATGTGTATGGACGCCAGGATAAATCATACAATGCGCAAGGGGCGCTTATTTCAAGCAACACGTATTCCGCCCAAGGATTCATCCTCTCCTCGACCAGTTACGGCAATAACGGCGCAATCACCGGCACGACACATTACAATGACCTCGGCAAGCCGACATCGGTTACCAATGCCGAAGGATATACCGTGCAGCGCTTCGAATACAATGACCACGGATTCTTAAGCCGCAGCGTCAACCTCAGCTATGACGGCGCCAAATACGTCACCACCGGCTACACCACCTATGATGCCGCCGGCAGGCAGATGTCCTCATATGCCGTTTACGACGACGGCACGCATGGCGAAAAATCCTATAAGGTTGCCGATTATAATTACAGCAACGGATTCCTGAGCAGCGCAACTAATTTCACGTTAAAACTTGACGCCAACGGCAATTCCACCGGAGAACTGATTAACGCCGGCTCGACGACCTATGATAAATACGGGCGCCCGAGCGAATCATTCAACGAAAAAGGCGCGCTGGTTAACCGCAACACCTATAATGGGCAAGGATTTATCACGGAAACCCTGCAATACGGCGAAGACCAAACCTATCTGGGAAAAATCACCTACAATGATCAAGGACGTCCGGATGCCGGCTATAACCAAACCGGCGCCTTAACTACCCGGTATTTCTATAACAGTTACGGCAATCTTGCCTGCACGATCAGTTATTCCCATGATACACCGCTGGCTCGCGTCGAATATAACGCCTACGGGAAAGCGACCAATACCTATTTGCTCTTTAAAGCCGGCGCGGTTTCCGCCAGTACGAATACCGATTACGCGAAACTTGCCGCGCTCTGGAAAGCGGAAATGTCCTCCAATCCGGCATTGCAGAACCTTGACCCGGAAAACTTAACCACCGCCGCCTGGCAGGCGTTGAATGAAAACAACCTGGATACGGTTATCGCTGCGACCTTGACCGTTTTGGATAAATATATGGCCGGTGCGCAGGCCGGCGATCAAGGCCTGATCAACCATGTCGGCACAGCCCTGTTTATCCTGGGACAAGCGCTCAAGCAAGCCGGAAAGAATGAAGAAGCGGCAAGCGCTTTTAAACTGCAAATTGCCAATTTCGACACGACTCAATGCTTTGACCCGGCGACGAACAGTTGGTGGTCGGTGAAAACCGCTTCCACGGAACAACTGCAAGCCATGGGCGTCAACACCAGCGATCTGAGCAGCGCCAACCTCAGCAACATTGGCGGTTATCAATACAGCGAAAGCGGCACGCCGAACTACAGCGACGGCGGCAAGAGCGGCGGCGCGCTCACTTCACGCAGCGAATACAACGAATACGGGATACTCGTGAAAACAGTCGCCTTCGGCCGCGACGGAACACAGAGCGGATATACAACCATCGACTCATTCGGCCGGGCGATCGCTTCGTACAACTCCGCCGGCAGCAAGGTGATGGATTATCACTATAACGCCAATGGTTTTCTGGCTTCCACGGTTTCATATTATACCGACAGCGAATCCAATACCAACTCCACGTCCCGTACTTACTACAACAAGCTCGGACAACAAACGGAAACCTATCAGCTCAAAGCCGACGGAACCGACGGAGCGAAAATCGCCGCCTATCGCTATGACACCGCCGGGTTCCTCTCCGAAGCCCAGAGTTTCGTCGATGGGACCTATTCCGGGAAAACTGTTTATGATATTACCGGCCGGGAAGTGGCTACCTACAACAGCCAAGGCGCCCTGACCGGCAAGTTCCTCTATGATCAGAACGGGTTTATCACCGCTTCCGTAAACATCGCTCCGCAATCGTAATACGGTTGTCAACACGAGAAAAGCCGCGCGACTAATGGTCGCGCGGCTTTTCTTTCTCACGGCATAGATCCCGGCGTTGCCTCGGCAGCCGTTTGCGCCTGCGCGCAGGTCTGCGCGCCGTTTCGGCGCAGACTAATCACACTGGGATGGCAGGCAATCTTCATCGTAAGATCATCGACAATCGCGTACACGCAGGGAATCACGATCAACGTCAACGCCGTGGAAAAAAACAGGCCCCAGCCCATGGCCAGCGTCAACGGCTTCAGAAACGGATCGAATCCGCCGATTCCATACGTCACGGTGCTTAATCCCAAAACCGTCGTCCAGGTGGTAAGCATAATCGGACGCAAGCGCAAACACGCCGCCTGCACAATCGACTCGCGCAATCCTTTTGCCTGCTGCCGCAGTTTATTAATAAAATCAACCAGGACAATCGAATCATTGACCACGACTCCGGCCAGGCCGACAATACCAACAATTGCCAGAAAACTCAACGGCTCGCCGTGCGCCAAAAATGAAATCACCACGCCGGTCAAGGAAAACGGAATGGTGAGCATAACGATAAACGGCTGCACCAGCGAGTCAAACTGCACGGCCAGAATCATAAATATACTCAACAGAGCAATCAAAAACGCAATCACCAGGCTGCGCAACGATTTATTCGTCTCCTCCTGCTCGCCTTTAAACCGAATCTCATAACCGGGATATTCATCGGCAAGATTGCGGAATTGTTTGGCTACCGCGCGGTTTACCTGTAACGGCGAAGTTTTTTTTCCGGCATCGACTTCCGCGGTGACCGACAATGACCGTTTTCCATCCAAATGCGTAATCGTGCGCATACTTTGCTGCTCTTCCAGGCGGGCTACCGCGGACAACGGGACTAAATTGCCGGCGGTATTCGGAATCAACAGCTCCGAAAAAATCCGGCGGTCCTGGCGCTGCTCCAGCGGCAAACGCACAAGCACTTTTATTTCATCTTCAGCTTTCGACTGTTTAATCGTGGTCGCCAACCCTCCGTCGAAAGCCGTGCGCACCGCCGCGGCGATCCGCCCCACCGTCAAACCGGCCCGCGCCGCTGTTTCGTGATCGACAACCACACGCAATTCCCGATTCCCGAGGTCGTAACTGTCGGCGATATCCGAAACACCGGGCGCCGCGCGCAGAAATTTTTTAATTTTATCCGCGATCTCGCGCAACGTAAAAAATTCTTCGCCCCGGATTTGCACATCCACCGCTTTGCCGACCGGCGGCCCGGGCTTGACTTCATTGAGATATAATTTATCGAAACCCGCAATACCGGCTAATTTCGGCCGCACCAGCGCGATAATTTCCCGCGCTTCCTTATCGCGGTCCTGCAAAGGGGTCAGATAAACGGTCAGCGTGGCTAAATGAGTACCGTAGCGTGCGTACGGATCGCCGGCCCGCCCTCCCTGGCTGGCCATGCCGATAACCGTATCGAACGCGGCGACGTATTTATTCGGCACCGCGGCAACCGCATCTTCCACCGGCTGCAGCAACATATTCATTTTTTCCAAAGGCGTGCCGACCGGCGCCTCGGCGTAAATCAAAAATTCTTCGATACCGCGGGCCGGAAACAGCACGAACTTCATGCCAAACCAGCCGAACGCGACGGTGGCGATGGCCCCGATAAACGCGGCGAAGGCCAGGGCTGCCACCGCGTAACGCCAACGCAGCGCGGTGCTTAGAATTTTCTGATACATCGCCACCAAAACATGGAACCCGAATCCGCCGTGAGCGGCCTTTCCGTTTTTAGGCTGTACCGGCTTAAGAAAATCCGCCAAATGGGAAGGTAAACAAATAAACGACTCGACCAATGAAACAAGCAAGGCAATAATCACCATCAACGGAATATAATAAATAAATTTCCCGATAATGCCGCGCATGAACATCAACGGCGAAAACGCGACAATCGTGGTAACGATCGTTGCCGTCACCGGCGCGATAACCTCCGCGGTTCCCTGGAGCACCGCTTCCCGCACCGGCATCCCGGCCTCGACATAACGATACACGTTTTCACAAACGATAATCGCGTCATCGACGACCATGCCCAGCACAATAATCAAGCCGACCATGGACATCATATTAATATTGATGCCGGTCAACTGCATAATCGCCAACGTGGCAAAAATCGTTATCGGGATGCCTAAAGCCGTAAAAAAAGCGGGAGTAAAATGCAAATAAATAAACAACACCAACAACACCAATACAAACCCGTACAAGCCGTTCGAAGAGAGCACGCCCAGGCGCCGCTTAATATAATAGGAAAGGTCGTCATAGGCCGAACATTTCAAATCCGGCGGCAATTTCGCCTGAAAAGCGCCGATTTTTTTCCGCACCGCGTCAACCACCTCAATCGCGTCGGATTTTTCTTTTTTCAACACAACCAAAGTAATCGAACGCTTGCCCATCGCTTTATACAACTCATTCTGATCTTCAAAAGTATGCCGCACCTGCGCGACATCGTTAACCCGCACGACATTGCCCTGGTCATTCGCACGGATAATTACCTGCTCCATTTCTTCTTTCGAGGAAAACTCCCCCAACGTTTTAATGCTCCATTCTTCATCGGGCAGTTTCAATTTACCGCCGGGAATCGTCACGTTGCGGCTGCCTAATGCCTGCATTATTTCTTCCATCGAAATATGCCGGCGGCGCATAATCGACAAGTCCGGCTCAACCCAAAATTCTTCCTTGCGCCAGCCCATACGGTCAACCGCCGCTACCCCGGGAACATCCGCAAGCTGATCGCGCAGTTGCTCGGCATACCGCCGCAGCACAAACTCATCCGCGCCGCCGCTAAGGGAAATCTTAATCACCGGAATCTGCTTGGAGGTAATTTCCTGAACCAACGGGCGGTCGTCGACGCCGTCCGGCAAAGCCGTCACGCGGTCCACCGCCTTCTGAATGTCGTCGACCACTTTCGCTTTATCCCGTGCGTCCGGATTAATCACCAAGGTTATCGTCGAAGCGCCTTCCCGCGAGGCGGACAACATATCGTCGATATCGTCGACCTCGCGCAATTCTTTTTCCAGCGGCACGGTCACCAACTTCTCCACGTCTTCCGCCGCGGCGCCGCGAAACTGCGTAGCAACAATCACCGTGTCGAAACTGATATTCGGAAACATTTCCCGCTGCAATAAAAACATGCTGGCGATCCCGGCCACACAAACCATGATCGTACATAGATTAACGAATAACGGATGCTTGACGGAAAATAACGCTACTTTAAACACCGCATTCCTCCCGATTGATACCGCGGCTTTACATCGCGCCTTACAGCGGCCCCTGCCAATATTCGGCCAGCAACGACTGCTCCGCTAACTTCAACCCAATAACATTCTGCTGATATTCGAACAGCGCCGCCGCGTAACTTAACCGCGCCTGCGCCACATCCTGCTGGTATCTGATCAATACATCACTATTCGAACGGCCGGAAGCAAACCGCTGTTCCTCGAAAGCGAGTTTCTGCGTTTCCAATTCCCAAGCCTGTTTACGCAGCGCGGCAATTTTCCGGCTGCTGGAAACAGCGTGCACCGCGCTGTGCACATCGCGATAAATCCGAAATTCCGCGCGTTTGACGTTGAGCAATGCCTTGGCTTTTTCCTGTTTTGCCCGTTCCGAACCGCTTTCCGCCGCGGAATTTTCCCAGGGTATGCGCACAGACACCCCGGCGAACAATTCCGTATTATCTTCTTTCCGCACTGCCTGCCACGCCTCCGAAGATTGCCGATCCAAACCATTGCGGAGAAAAGAAGCTTCCACATCGATGCGCGGCCAACCTTCGCGGCTGCGCATCGCCAGATTCAGCTTTTTCTCCTCCACCGCGCGCATCGCGCTCAGGTAGTCACGGCGGCATTCTTGCGCCCGCCGCAACGAATCGACGAATACCGGGTCGCGTTCCGGCGGCAGCGGCAATTCATCGGGAATCACGCGCGGATCGGCACTTTCATCCTGCAGCGCAAAGAGCAACTCATTGGTTATCTCCAGCAGCCGTTGGTATGCCGCGATGACCTCCGCCTGCCGGCGCGCGGTATTCGCGGCCACGGCATCGACTTCCGCCGCTTCCACTAATCCTAAACGGAGTTTTTCTTCAAAAGCCCGCAATAGTTCCTGCGCCTTCGCGAACAGGTCTTTCTCCACTTCCCACTGCCGGAACGCCAACGATACCTTCCAATAGGTCAGTTGCGTCTGCGCCAACGCGTTTTCCACGCGCGCCAACAAGGATAAATCGCTCTGCTCAATCTGCAGCCGGGTGATTTTAATTTTCCCGCGATCCAAGCGGCCGAAAAAATTATCTCCCAACGCCTGGCGCACCGACAATTTCAACGAACCCTCGTACGAAGGGCTGAACGCACTGAAGGCGGAATTCGAAGTCGTACGGATATCCGCGAAGTCGACGGCTACAGCCGTGCCGCTGGGCAATAATTTTTCCAGCCCGCCGGATAATTGCCGCTGCATAGCCGAGGTACCTGCGATAGCGCTCAATTTTTCTTTCTCATCCGATACATACCCCAACCGCGCGCTGAGAAATGTGTCGAATATGGACTCGGCGCTCCCGGCGTCGGTACGGCGGATGTAGGCGTCGTATTTATATGCCTGAATATCAAAATTTTGTTCCAGCGCCCGCTGAGTGATATCCGATAGGCTCAAACGGCGGACGAATTCTTCGGCGGCGCATGCCGCTGAGCCTCCCCAAGCTATGGCAACAAAAAAAAGAAGCGCATATCGCTTCATAAGCATGTCCCCCTTTGCACAAACATTTTACTACCCGGCGCGGAAGAATACTACTTTTGATCATTGTCCCGCGCATTCCCGCCGGAAACCCTGGAACGGTTTATTTATTATACCGCGGCAAACACCGCCTGAACACAAAAAAAAGCCCGCCGTATTCACTGCGGGCTTCTTTATTTATCGGAACAGGCAGTTTAACGTCGTACCCGGGACTACCGAGGGCAACCCTCTTTACAACGGGCTACCGGACGTAACATAAATTTTACCGTAATATTCATTTGTTCCACCTCCTTTCCTGTCTGTTTATTAAGATAATCCTTCCGGCTAAAAGTTTCCAAAAAATTTTTTCCTGCATCCATAGTTTACCACAAACCCATCACGCGGTAGAACACTTTTCCTAATCAAAAAATTACCCACTGCATACAACGTCATTCGCTGCGGACTATTGCAAACCGGGTAGTTTCAGCAAACGGCAGCGCCGGCGATACTCATGAATTTGCGGATCGAATACGATATCGCGCGGGCGAATCGGCACCGCCAGGCGAATCCCGTCTAAGGTTCGGCAGCGGCTCAACGCCACATATACCTGCCCATGCGCAAACGCTCCGCGCCCCACATCAATAATCACCCGGTCGAACGTTTTTCCCTGGCTTTTATGAATAGTAATCGCCCAAGCCAGACGCACCGGATATTGCGTAAAGCTTCCCACGGATTTTTCCTGAATCATCTGCGTTTGCTGGTCAAAGACATATTCCACGCGTTCCCAGGACACCGGCTCCACCGGATACACCAGTCCGCCAATCCTGACGTTCACCCTCGCCGGCGCGAGCTCCGCGACATGGGCGAGCGTGCCGTTCACCCAGCGTCCTTTAGGATCATTGGCGAGCATCATCACCTGCGCGCCGGGTTTTAACGTGAGATCGGCATCCGCCGGATAAAACGAAGGCTCAAAACGATCGGTCAGTTCCGCCTGATAGTGATATGCCGGCTCGGGAAACTCGCGCAACCGCCGTTCGTTAATCCGCCGCGCCGCTTCGTTAGTGCCGGTCAAGACAATCACTCCATTGTCGAAATGCTCGGTTCCGTCTGCCGGCCGGCGGTTAAGCAAGCGCAGCGCATCCTCGTCCAATCGGTCCTCGCGAATGGCGTCGAGCAAATCGATAAACTGAAGATCGGTCTGGCGGTACACCGTGGTCAATTCAACCCGCGATAACGGCATTTCCGAAAAAACATGCGCGGAAAAAAAATACGGACTGCCGTAGGCGCGGCGGAAGAAATGTTCCAATTCTCTACCGCGCACTACCGGCGGCAACTGGAACAAATCGCCGAAACATACCAATTGCACGCCGCCGAAAGGAATATCAAAACCGCGGTTGATGCGCAGCGCGTAATCAATACCATCCATAACATCCGCGCGGACCATCGACACTTCGTCGATGATCAACAGCTCCAGTTCCTGAAAAACGTTATGGTTACGCTGCCGCCGGATAACCGACCGGTCGATAAACCTGGGCGGGAATTTAAAAAACGAATGGATCGTCTGGCCGCGGACGTTCAGCGCCGCTACTCCCGTCGGCGCGAGAACAGCCGCGCATTTTCGCGTAGACGCTTTTATCTGTTGCAAGAGCGTTGATTTTCCGCAACCGGCCCGGCCAGTAACAAAAATCGCCGCATCGGAGCGTTCGATCAGCTCACCGACGGCAGCCTGCTCTGAACCCAACTCCGGAGCGACGACTTTTTCTCTGAAGTAACCGGCTCTGGACAATGTTTATCGCTGTTAAAGCGCCCTGCGCAACGCTGTTTCCACCTCATATGCCCGGCGGGAATGCCCCCAATCATAGAAACCTAAACCCGGCATATCGCGAAAAATATCATGATCCAGCGCGACCGCCGCATCATAAACCGCATCCGCCGCACGCACCGCTGCCGGCAGGAAAAAAACCTGGGATAATCTTGCAGGCAGCGCCATCGGCGCCGCCTGCGCTTCGACCATGCCTGCCGCGCCTAATGCCAAACCTACCACTATTCCTTTTACTGGTACGTGTATTTTTTTCATGGCAGCCCATCCTTTCCTTTTTTTCGTTTTGCTGTACTTCACTTATTTAAATGCGGCTGCACGCGATGTGGTTACATTATTTTTCAAGATCCGCCGGCAAGGGGGACGCTCGCTTCCGGCACCAGAAGCTCCGCCGATTCTAAAAGAAAACGCATCTCCGCGGCGCGCACGGCAAACGGCCGTTGCATCCCGACAATTTCCAAGCGGTGGCATTTTCCCATCGCGCAGTCAAATTCCTCGCCGACGACTATCTGACGACGCTCCTCAGTTACGCCGAACGCCAAGCGCACCTCCACTCCGGCTAACGCCGGGATATCCTCCAGCGTTACCAGGCGCAGCTGGGACAGCCGCTGCAGAAAATTTGCCACGCCCTCCGCCGGGACATCCCGTCCACCGGCGTCGCGCCATACCGCGGCAACGCCGTCAGCCGCCGCCTGGCGCGTCAACACCGTGAGCTCCGCGCTGCCGGCCCGCTCCACTTCCAGTTCCGTGACCGCCGCGGCATCGATCGACAACGGATTGTCCACAAAAAAATCACCGTCGGTTTTATTTAATTCGTCGACGTACCAGGTTGACACCGCGTACCCATATTCCGTATCGGAAACGGCAAGAAAATAATTCGTGCCGGCAGGATCTTTCGGCCCCCGCCGCACGGTTATCGGCTCGCCCTGTTCCGGCGTCAGCGTCAACAACCAATCGCCGTTTTTCGCCGCAGTCGCCGCGTCCGGACTGACAAGTTCGGTCGCCTGCAGGCCGGACAAAGCCTGCAGATACTGTTCGGCTTTATTCGAATCAAGCGCCGCCGGATACTCCCGTACAAATTTCCAACTCACCGTCTCCTCTTCTTTTATCCGCTGCAGATTAATCTGCGGCCGGCCGGCGCTGCTCAGACTGATCGCGGTAATTTTTGCCGGATCAAAACGCGCCACCGTTTTATCGATCCAGGGATCGGCGGTAAAAATATCCGCGCTGACTTCCGCCCAAAAACCGAGATCGGTAAGGAAGTTTTTTTCCACAAGAAACACGGCGTTGCTGCCCGCCCGGCGCACAAAATTTCCATCCATGCCGGCGCGCTTGGTGCCGATTAACACGCGGACGAGTTCTTTCCCTTTCGACTGAACGGCGATCGCCACGGCGTGCGGATCATCGATACCGTAATCGATAAGGATCTCCGCGGCATCCGACCGCAAATCCCCTTCCAGCGAAGAAATATTTTTCAGCAATTCTTCAATTTTTTCCGCCTGCGCCCGCGCTTGATATTGTCCGGGGACGCGCCACTGCCCCGGCGCGTCTTGAGCCAACACGATTTTTTTCTCCGCGCCGGCTGCGGTATCCGGCACAGTCACGGTAATTTCACTGACTTCTTCCGGCCGCACGTGCGGCAGCTTCAGCCCCGCGGTTTCCGGCGGAGCAGGCAGCAGCGGCTGTTGAATTTTCTTGACAAAAACCACGGCGCTGAGCGCGATAAACACAAAAACAAGAACGATTAATTGTTTTACTTTCATTATTTCACCTCGCGGTTGCGGCAATTGACGCTACATACGCTTCTTTTTCCTTCCGGCGCAGGAACGCGCGGACAGCCCCGGCCACAATGACCAGACCCGGAACCAATAAAATCGTCATGACACGATACCAGACTTTCTGCATTTTCGCCAGTGTACGCACCGAGCGGTCGATTTCCTCTCTGCCGCGGATCGCGCTCAGCTCGCCGCCCAAAGCCATCACATCCACGGCATTGATAAACAGATTCGCCATGCCGCCTTTCTGAATAAAATCATTTTCAAACATCGTCGTACAACCGACCACCAGCAGTTTTCCGGGTTTGGCCGCGATCGCCGGCGCCGGTTGGGCCGGCGCCGCGGTCTCCTGCGGCCAGGCCGGCATATTTTTCCCGCTATACGCAAAGGGAAACGTCCCTTCCACGAAAACCGCCAGCGGCAGGCGGCCAGCCGCCTGCGCCGGCGGCTGAACATCGGCGGCGGTCAACGGGCCGTCGCGGTAAGGCACCAGCCACGAGCGGTCGCTGGACGTAAACAGAACCGTAGTGCGCAGCCCGGCAGCCTGTTGCTGCGCCGCATCAACCTGCAACGCAGCGCCCCAGAGATAGAGCAGGGCGGAAAGCCGGCTGGTAATCGAAAGTTCCTGATTCATCGTTTCCTGCTTGACCATAATCTGCGTCGGCACCTGCACCGGCACCGCCATGGAAAACGGCCCGATATTCATCGCCCCGCTCATCGTCAACATCGTGCTTTCTTCATCCATGAGCATGGCGTCGTTGATTTTCACGCCGTACGGGGAAATCAATTCATTGACCCCGAGTTCCCGTATGCGCGGCACCACTTCTATGCCGCCCCGCCCGGCCGGGCGATACGAATATTCATGCGGCTGCGCCGCGATAAACACCGTGCCGCCTTCGCTCAAAAACCGGGCGATTTCGTAGCGCTGCCGCTCGTTGAGCGACTCGGGCGCGATAACCACCAGGGTCGTCGTATCCCCCGGCAACGGTTCTTCCTGCGTCAAACGGATGCGGTAAATTTCATACGACTCGTATTGCAAGAGCGCTTCGAGAATATTATATTTATCGTCCCGGTACTGCCCCATATTCCGGCCCATTTGCAGAAGCAGTGCGCGCAATTGCGGATCAATCGCCTTATCCTGATACGGCGCGACTAAGGCGATTTTCGGCGTCTTCTCCAGGGTCATGCGAAAAATACGCGAAATTAATTCGTATTCCAATTTCGCCAGATTCTGCGGGACAACGGTGGGAATAATCTGTTCTTCCCGTTCTTTATAAGCGATCGTAATCGCCGAGTAAACCAGCTTTATATCCATTTGATCCTGTTCGACGCTCTGAATCTGAAACGGCTGTATCCCTTTTTCTTCCAATTTTGCCGCCAGGGAATCCTCCTGCGCCGCTTTTTCCGTCTGCGGCGTCGTTTCCATATAATGAACACTATAGGCAAATTTACCGCCGCCGATCAGGCGCAGTTCGTCCAGCCGGTCTTTGATATCCTGTTCCAACGTTTTAAACGCCGTGGGCATTTTTTCCTGCGGTGAAATATAGAGCTTCACCTGCACCGGCGCTTTCAAAGACGCGATGATCTTCCGGCTGGTCGGGCTAATCGTATAAATCTTCCCCTGGGTCAGGTCAAAACGACCCAACGGCATATCCGCGACCAGGACATTCAGCAGAATACTAATGACCAACGCCACGCCGCAGGCAAAACCGAAGAGCATTTTTGCTTTCGGGCGGAGGCGGTCTTCGATAAAAAACATATTGAGCATGAGAAATACGCCGCACATCACGACAAAGTAAAGAATATCCCGTACATCAATAACGCCTTTTTCAAAGCCGGCGACATGCCGCGTCATGCCGAAATTCTGTTTCAGAAAACTGCCCACGCCCGGCAGCCAGCCGTCGATGAGCGTAGCCATGAAATCAACGCCGGCGAGAAAAAACGAAAAACAGACAATCATCGCCACGATAAACGCGACAATCTGGTCGCGGCATAAGCCGGACACAAATATGCCCACGCTCAGAAAAAAAGCGCCCATGAGCACCGCCCCGAGGTAGCCGCCGACAATGGTTCCCGGATCCGGATTGCCGGTCAAAAACAGCATCAACGGAATCAGCAGCGTGCCGGCGAGGGCAAGCAAATAAAAAAACAGCGCCGCGGCGAACTTCCCCAGCACCAGTTCGCGGGTGCGCATGGGAAACGTCAGCAGCAGCTCAAAGGTATTGCCCTTGCGCTCTTCGGCCCAAAGGCGCATGGTCACCGCCGGAATGAAGATACACAAAATATACGGCAGCAAAGCGAAAAAATACCGCATATCCGCGACCCCGATCAGGAAAAAATTGCTCATATAGAGCCCGGCGGTCAGCATCACAAAAACAATAATAAAAATATAGGCGATCGGTGAATTAAAATAGGCGGACATTTCCCGTCCGAAAATCGTCCGAATATTTTCTGCCGTTTTCATACGCGCACCTCCCCGGAATTACGCACCGCTTTTTCTGATTTGCTCAGCAGCGCGATAAACATTTCCTCTAGATTATACGTTTGTTCCGTGAATTCCTTGACCGGCCAGCGTTTCTCGCGGTTGAGCGCGTCGATTTTCTGCCAGAGCGCCGCGTCATCGTTAAACGCCCCTTTGATCGCGAACGTCACTAACCCGTCGGCGTGGCGTTCGATACAGGAAATATTTTTCGCTTCGGCAATGCCGCCGAGCGCTTTTTCCGCCGTTGCGGCGTCTTCCCTGACCGTCAGGCGGTAACAACGCTGGCGCATGGCCTGCTCCAGTAATTGCGCGCGCGTTCCCTGGGAAATAATTTTACCTTCATTGATAATCACGATGCGGTCAGCCAAAACATCGACTTCCTGCAGAATATGGGTGGAAAAAATTATCGTTTTGTCTTTGGACAACTGCCGAATCAGTTTCCGGATACCGATAATCTGCACCGGGTCCAAACCGGACGTCGGCTCATCGAGGATGAGAATCTGCGGATCGTGGACGAGCGCCTGCGCCAACCCCACCCGCTGCCGGTATCCTTTGGAAAGCTCGCACATCGTGTGTTTCCACACCGAAACCAGACCGCAGGATTCCTGCACCCAGGCAAGACGCTGGCGTAATTTTTCACCGGCAATCCCGCGGGCGTTGCCGACAAACGCCACGTATTCATCAACGCGCATTTCCGGATACAGGGGAACGGTTTCCGGCAAATAGCCGACGCATTCCCGCACGGACAGCGGCTTTTCCAGAATATCGTTGCCGGCGATCGAGGCCGTGCCTTTGCTGGGCACCAGAAACGTAGTCAAAATTTTCATCAGCGTCGATTTTCCGGCGCCGTTGGGCCCCAGCAACCCGAGGATTTCCCCTTTTTGCACGGAAAACGACACCTCCGCGAGAGCGACCAGCGGTCCATAGTGCATGGAAACGTTTTTTATTTCAATCATACAGCCTCCATTTTATTTTTTCTAAAATTGTCTGCGGATAAATAAATTTTTTGGGAGTAGTGAAAGTGATTATAACACGAAAAAAAAAAAGTTCAACTGTCGCATCGCGGCAATGCGGCCACTGCCCCCTCTGCCGCAAGATAGCCGGTGGCAAAAGCCTGCTGCAGATTATACCCGCCGCTGCAGCCGCAGCCGTCGATAATTTCGCCGGCGAAATATAAACCCGGGACACGTCTTGACTCCATCGTGCGCGGATTGATTTCACTACGCGCTATACCGCCGGCAGTAACCATTGCGTCCTCAGTATTCACCGGCGCAGTCACCGTCAACGGAAACGCTTTCAGCAGCGCAGCAAGATCCCGCCGTTCTTGTTTAGCCAATTGGGCGATTTTTTTCTCCGGCATGATGCCGCATATCCGGAGCATCGCCAGCGCCAGACGTTTCGGCACCACGTCCTGCATAACATTTTTTATCTGTACGGACCCCTGCTGCACCGCAGCTTGCGCGAACATTTTTTCCACCGCCGCCAAATCCTGGTCGGGTCTGCAGTCAATCTTTACCAAAATTTCCGAAACCGTCCGCAATAGCGCCGTCCAATCGGCGCTGGAATCCAAAACCAGCGGCCCGGATAGACCGTAATGGGTAAACAACAACTCTCCCTGTTCGGTCCGCTGCGTGCCCGCGGCATCCGTCCAGAAAAGCTGCGCTGTCTCCAAACAGACTCCCTGCAGGGCTTTTCCATAACACTCTTGGGGCTGTTGCGAAACAGTTCCCCGGCATACAGCCCAATAAAAACCCGGCTATGTATGGCAAAAATCGACCTATTTTTACCGTCCGTGTCGTCCGCAGTTGCCATATTCAGCGCCTGTGGACAGA
>JAMWCB010000125.1 GCA_023819605.1 Candidatus Omnitrophota bacterium | reverse complement strand
ACAAAATGCAAACCAGGGTGAAAACCGGACAACAATTCAATAATCTTGCCCTTACGATAGAGAATATGGCGAATGGCGACGTACCGATCGACGGGGTTGGTTTCCATATCCGGCTGCGCGTAGAGGCGTTGGCCTGCCGCCGCGCCGCGAATGAGCTGGCGGATATCAATGCCCGCCGCGGCAATCGGCAGCAGGCCGACCGGCGTCAAAACCGAAAAACGGCCGCCGATATCATCCGGAATCACAAACGTTTTATACCCCTCCGCCGTCGCCAACTGCCGCAGCGCTCCCCGGGCTTGGTCCGTCGTCGCGATAATCCGCTGCGCGGCTTTTTTCTTACCGTATTTTTTCTCCATAAACTGCCGGATAATCCGAAACACCACGGCCGTTTCCGTCGTCGTGCCGGATTTGGAAATGACATTTACCATCAACCGTTTTTTCCCGACCAGCCGCAGGAGATCCTGCAGATAATCGGCGCTGAGATTCTGCCCGGCAAAATACACTTTGGTTTTTTGCCCGGGCTGTTCATTCATAAAATTCGGCTGCAGGAATTCCAGCGCGGCGCGCGCTCCTAAATACGAACCGCCGATTCCCAAGACCAGAAACACCTCACACCGCCGGCGAATATCCTCGGCGGTTTCTTGGATATCCGCGAGCAGCTGCGGCGAGACGGACGCGGGCAGATGGAGCCATCCCAAAAAATCGTTTCCCGGGCAATCACGGTGCGCCAAGGCCGTGTGAATTAATTGCAACGGCGAGCCCAGAGCTTTCATCTCCGCGGCGCTCACCCACTCGCTGACATTCTCCGTCGCCAACCGAATCGATTCCATCGCATCCTCCTCTTTCGCATCTCTCCGCTTACTGCGCCGCGCCCGGCATCCGCGCCGGCGCCCGAACCCGCGGTCAAATCCATTTCTGCCGTTTAAAATACGACAACATTAACGCCACGGTCGCGATCATCAGCCCCCAGACATATAAATAGCCGAAGGACCATTTCAGCTCCGGCATATTCCAACCCGAAGCGTCCGTGTGAAAATTCATGCCGTAAATGCCGGTGATAAACGTCAAGGGAATAAAAATCGTCGCGATCATCGTCAGCACCTTCATAATTTCATTCGTGCGGTAGGTGATGCTCGACAAATAGACGTCGAGCAGGCCGGACATCGTATCGCGGTAGGATTCGATCGTATCGACGACCTGCACGGTATGATCGTAGGCGTCGCGCAAAAAAACCCCGGTATTTTTCTCAATCAATTCCGACTCGCTGCGCAACATGCCGCTGAGCACCTCCCGCAGCGGCCAGAGATTGCGCCGCAAAAAAACCGTATTCTGGCGCAAATCATACAGTGCGCCAACCGTTTCCGGCGCCGGCTCGCTCATAATTTCTTCTTCTATTTTTTCCACCTGCTCGCCGATGAATTCCAACAAAACAAAATAGTTATCGATAATCATATCCAACAGGCGGTAGGCCAGATAATCCGCCCCGGCCTGCCGGATGCGCCCTTTTCCCTGGCGGATGCGTTCCCGCACGGCGTCGAAAATATCCCCTTCGGTTTCCTGAAAAGAAATTACGAAATTTTTCCCCAGAATCAGGCTCAACTGTTCGGAATGCAATTCCCCTTCCTCCGGGTCAAACGAAAGCATTTTCACGACAAAAAAAATAAACGTGCCGTAGTCTTCCATTTTCGGCCGTTGCGACGTATTGACGATATCCTCCAGGATCAACGGGTGCAGGTTAAAATGCTTTCCGATGCGCTCGATTATCGATAAATCATGGATGCCGTCGACATTGATCCAGGTGACGCTCGGCGTGTCGCGAAACACGTAACAAGCCTCCACTTCGACGCGCTCCTGGAAACGCACCGACTGCGCGTCATAGTCAAAGACCGTGATTTTCACCTTTTCCGCTTTTTTATCGCCGACATACACCAGCGTTCCCGGCGGCACGGCGATTTCGGCCAGGCGCTTGCGTTGACGCAGCTGCTGCTTCATGCGATCACCACCATCGTTTCCGTCCTCCTTCAGTACCGGATCGTCCGGCGGTCAGCGCCAAGCAACGGACGTATTCCGACCATGCTGAAAAAAAGCTCATCACTGTGCATTTTTTCGACCGGACGAACTTCCCGCAACAAACGCGGCATCCCAATCCCCACCGCACCGCGCAATATCCCGGAAATAATACAGAGGGTCAAAAATTTATGGCCGCAGGTGGCCGGCAACAGCGGCAGCATCCAGCCGCCGACCAACGCGCCGCTGCATAACGCCACGCCGTTGAACAGGTTAAAATAGGCGATACACCGTGTGCGTTTTTCCGGCATCACGGCGTCATAAATAAAATTCGATGTGCACAAATTAAACCCGGCCCAGAGGAATCCGGACGCCACCTGGGCAAAAAACAGATAGCCCGGATGGCGGCTGACCAGCCAAAGAAGCGGAACGACCCCAATCAACAGAGCGGTAAAACGGATCACGCGCAGATTGCCGACAATGTCCGCATGGCGCCCCCAGCGCGCGATCGTCACCAACATCGTCAAAGTTGCCGTCAAGGTAATCATCGTAAACAGCAGGTAGTTGAACTGCAGTTCGCGCAGCATGAGCACGGAAAAAAACGGCGATGCGAGATTCACCGAAAAACTCATCAACGCGACAAAAAGCACAAACTTGGCGAAATTGCTTTCCCGGATGCGCCGGACGAACTGCACGATGGTAAAATGATGCTCCGGTTTCTGTTCCAGCGGCGGTTCGTACATTTTATTGAGCAGAAACCACGAAAAGAGACGGCAAACACACGCGCCGCCGAATAACAGCGCAAATCCGTAAAACGGGTTTATCCGTTTCATGCCGTGCAGGAACGCGCCGCCGAGCAGCATCGAGCCAACCGTAACAAATCCGAGCGTGCGGTTCCGCCAGCCGAAATAGGCTCCCCGTTTGTCCGCCGCAATCAAATCGGACATTAAACTGCCCCAGGCCGGCGTGGCCAAAGCGCCGCCGGCCGTAAAAAAAACGACGCAGGCGATAAAGATACCGGGCATATTCCGGCCGCTGAGCGCGATCGCGGCCATGGGAACCAGCAGCAGAGCCTGCGTAAGCACAAAGCGGCAAATCATCCGCCGGCGTGAACGCAGGCGCGCCGCGATAGCGGGAATAAACAACTGCAATACCGCCGCCGTTACGTTCGGCAGCGCGTTGAGCATGGCCACCTGCCGCACGCTCGCTCCCACCAGTAAAATAAATGGTGTAAAAAATTCCTGCGTAAACCCGGCCATCACGGCGGCGAACGCGCCTTCCACAAACGAATACCGCAAACCGGCCTGCGCTGCCGCGCCATATTCCTGCTTCGCCGCTTCCTGACCGTATCGCCACATCTGACGCATCGCACCTGCCCCGCAATTCAGCGCACGAACAGCACCGGATAATTCGCCTGCTCAAGAATGCGCACGGCTACGCTCGGCGCCAACAAATCCAGATAGCCGCTCTGAATACTCGCGCCGATCACCAGCATATCCGGCTGCTCCATATCGGCAACCCGCATGATCTCCGCGCTGGCCTCGCCGGCGCTGAGGATATACGTCGCGGAAATCTTCTGTTGCGCAAAATAGTGTTTCGCCTGTTTCTGCACCTCCAGCGCGCGCGTCTTTTTCGTACCGACCGTCAGCACCGACAATTGCGCGCCGAATACCGCCAATAAATTCTGGGCCATCGCCAGCGACTTGCCGGCAAAATCGCCGCCGCCGTAACAGAGCAAAATGCGTTTCGTCTCTTCCGGCGGGCACATTCCGCTGACCATCAGCGGGCGCTCCACGCGGTTGAGCAGGCGCGCGCAATCCGAGCCCAAAAGCTGTTTCAACCAAGACGCGTGCGCTCCCCGCCGCCCGATAATCACCAAATCCGCGGACTGGCTCACTTCCTGCACAACCGCGGTTACGACGCCGGTATGAATTTGAAACGTCGCCGCTACCTCGGCGTATTTACACGCGGCATCAAAATAGCTTTCGACGTCGCGCGCCCGCTGCGCTAACGTATCTTCAATATATTCTTTCCGCGTCGGCGCATACGGCTCGCTGACCAGCGTGCCGTTGCTGTAATTAAACCAGGGCCCTTCCCAAAGCCCCACCTCCTTGACATAGACGCCGTGCAGCACTGCCTGCGCCTGTTTGGCGATCATTACGCCGAACCGCAAGGCAATCCGTGAATATTCTTCATTGTCGATCGCGACGATAATGTTTTTAAAATCCATACACACCCTTTCTTGCCGAACGCCGGTATCAACGGAATTGTTTTAACGAAGAAACTTCTCCGATAACCACCAGGATATCGTCGGCCTGTAATTCATAATCCGGCGTCGGCATAATCTGCACCGCGCCGGTCAGCGCGTTCTTCACGGCAAGGATCTGCATGCCGTACTTATTGCGCAAATCAAGCCCCCGGATCGTCTGCTTGACGAAACGTTCCGGCACGGCGATTTCCACCACGGAAAAGTCGCCGGAGAGTTTAATGAAATCGAGTACATCCGGTGAAATCAAACTCGTCGCCAGCCGGCGGGCCTCATCGCGCTCCGGGAATACGACATCATTGGCGCCGACGACTTTTAAAATTTTCCCATGCTCTTCGCTGACCGCTTTGGCGATAATCCGCCGCACCCCCAGTTCCTTCAACAGATAGGTGACCAGAATGCTGCTGTCCACGCGTTCGCCGATGGCCACAATCGCGCAATCAATATCTTTCGCGTATTCTGCCAACACCTCCCGATTCGTGGCGTCAGCGACAATAACCCGTTCCACGAGGTCTTTCACCGGATCGCTGCGACCGGAATTTTGATCAATGACGACCACCTGCCCGCCTTTGCTCACCAACTCGCTGACCAGCGCTGTCCCGAAGGTGCCCAACCCGATTACCAATGCCTGATACATACGATCCGCCCTTTCCCTTGCTTATCCGACTAAAACATCCTCTTCCACAAATTCCACCGCCGCCTTTTTGCGCCGCCGCGACAAGAGAAGCACGACCAGACTCAACGGACCGACCCGTCCGAGAAACATCAAAAAAATAAGCACTAATTTTCCCCCATCCGTAACCTGAGCGGTTATACCGGTGCTCAGGCCGACCGTGCCGAACGCGGAAACCATTTCAAAAAAAACCCGTACAAAACCGTCTGTGCCGCAGCCCACGCCGCACATCTCGGTCACTTCCAGCACAAAAACCGCGATGACCAAAAAAAACAAAAACATAAAAAAGACGATTAACGCCCGGTCGATGATCGTCTGCGGGATTTTCCGGTTGAACAACCGCGCCATCGGCTCGCCGGTCAGTTTTTGCCGGATAAAAGCCGCCAACACTCCGATCGTATTGACCTTCATCCCGCCGGCGGTCGAACCCGAACAGCCACCGATGAGCATCAGGACGATCAAAACAATCAACGACGCGCCGGACAGCGCGCCGATATCCACCGTATTAAATCCGGCCGTGCGGGCGGTCACCGCCAAAAACATCGCGTTCAATACCTGCCACGGGAAACCCATACCGCGAAAACAAAGATTCTGTTCCGTACCCCAGAATAAAATCGTGCCGGTGACGATCAAAAACAACGTGCCGGTTAGGGCGGTTTTCGAGTGCACACTTAAAAAATTTTTTCGCTTACTCCGCCGGGCCAACAGCTGATCGACCGCTTCCCGCATCACGATAAATCCCAACCCGCCCATAATAATCAAACTCATAATGATTGCCTGCACAAAAAAATCGCGCTGAAAGACCATCAGGCTGTCGGAGTACAAGCTGAATCCGGCATTATTAAAAGCGGACACCGCGTGAAAAATTGCGGAAAAAAAAGCGTGCAACGGCGGGTGCAGGGATAAAAAATGCGTATACAACAGCAAAGCGCCGCACAGCTCGACCGTCAGGGTCAAGCTGACCACAAAAAAAAGCACACGGCCGAGCGTGCGCGTATCGATCTTATTCGTCATAGCGCCGATCGACAAGCGATTGGCGACCGGAATCCGCACATTAAAAAAAAAGTAAAAAAACAACGAAAATGTCATAATCCCCAACCCGCCGATCTGAATAAATAACAACAGAAAAATTTTACCCCAGACCGTCAAATCCCGGCCGACATCGATAACCGACAATCCGGTCACACAAAACGCCGAGGTGGAAAGAAACAGCGCGTCAATCCAACGCAACGCGCCGTGAACGGAACTGAGCGGCAGTTTCAGCAAGAACATCCCGGCGATAATCGCCAGCAAAAAACTTCCTAACAGCAATCCTTCCGGGCTGAACGCACTCCCGCGCCATGACTTACCCGACCGTTTATAGAACATATACCGAAAAACCCCTGCTGCCGCTCACGCGGAATTTTTATGCGCGCATGTTACGCCGATAGCGCCGAAGGAAATTCCGGCCGCGATATCCCGCGCGCCCGGAAAAAAGCTTAATAGTTTATTATAACGAATGCCTGCATCGCGCTCAACTTATTTTATCAGGCTTATTTTATCACGCAGAGCAATACCCGAAAGGAAGATTTTTCCGCCGCCGTCCTTCTGCTGCCGGAAACCACGCGGCAATTCGAAGGAGATCATCCGATACTATACGGGAGCCGTTAAAAAAAAGTGCCGGGATTAAAAAAATCGTGCGGAAGCTATGCGAGCAGATCGATGCGTCTACCGATACTTTGAAAAGAAAAAGAACGCGGTTCCAATGAATTCAACAGCGAATTTGTCTTGGACACGGATGCAATACTCAATGAACTCACCATGCCGCAGGACATCAAAAATGCCGCGTAATGCTTATCCGCAAAACCCGGCACGACCGCGTCATATTTATTCGGCGCGTTTGTCCGCCCAAAAAAAACAAATGACGAAGGAACTGGATTAATACCCCCAGAACTCATACACACTCCGAGTTAGTAATTTTACTTTTTTTAAATTAATTTATAATATATTTTATGCTAATTAAAATATATCATGTTTTAAGGGAAAACGCAATGATTCGCCCGGATATTTAACCTTCCTGGTGAAATATCCTTGGTAATTACATCTTATTGCAATAATTATTTTTATAATTTTTTAAAGAGGAAAAAACGGACAAGAAAAATCAAAATTTCTTTTTCCAATATAACTCAACCTCTTCATCGGCAGGGTCAACGCGCAGGTCAAATTTATAACGGCTTAAATACGGATCATCAAGCTTTGTTACCCATTCCATGGTTTCCACTCCCTTGCCTAACAATTCCGAAACC
>JAMWCB010000124.1 GCA_023819605.1 Candidatus Omnitrophota bacterium | reverse complement strand
GCTGATCACTTCCGGCCGCCGCGTGGCCGCGGTCAGGCGCTGAATATCGGCCACGAACCGATTCGCCGCGACAATATCGACACCGGCCTGTTTGTAAGTCAATGATTGCTTCTTCACGCTTCCAGACACTCCTCGTATTCCCCCGCGTACCGCCAGCTCAGCTCTGCCGAACATACTGGACGCCTGCCTGAAAAACTGCCAATCCGTCGGCCGGCCGCCGCCCGTTCAGGCGCGTCCAATGGGGATGTTGGGTAGTTAGGACAAAACGCTCCGGATGCGGCATCAAACCGAAAACCCGGCCGGTTTCATCGCATATACCGGCGACATGTTCCTGCGATCCGTTCGGATTGCCCGGATATCCGGTTACTTCGCCGGCGCGCGTGCAATAGCGCAGCACCAGTTGCCCGGCGCCGGCAAGGCGCTGTATACACTGCGGATTCCGGGCGATAAATTTACCTTCACCGTGCGCCACCGGCAAATAGAGCAAATTTTCGATGCCGCGCGTCCACACACACCGCGCGCCCGGGAAGCGGCGCAGGTATACCCAACGCGCCTCGAACAGCCCCGAATCATTTCCCGCCAGCGTCACTTCCTGCGTCCAATCCGCATTGCCGGGAAGCATCCCCATTTTTACCAAAGCCTGAAAACCGTTGCAGATACCGATAATCAATCCATTGCGTTCCAAAAACCGCCGCAGCGGTTCCTGCAAACGCATACGTAATTCATTCGCTAAAATCTTACCGGCGGCGATATCATCGCCGTACGTAAACCCGCCCGGCAAGGCGATAATCTGCACATCGTCAAAAACACGCCGCGCCCCGGTCAACTCATTGACATGGCGCACGGCCACGCGCGCGCCGGCTAATTCAAACGCGCTTTGCGTTTCCCGATCGCAATTCGTACCCGCCGTTCGGATAATCAATACCTGAACCGTGCCGCTCATACCGTTTCCCCGCATACCACCACATGTTTTTTCGCCGCCGTTTTCGGCATCGCTTCCAGCGTCTTTACCAGCAAACGGACGATATCTTCCGCCTGGATATTTTTATCGCCCGCGTCATAAAAAAACATCGCCGCGCCCACCGGCACCGTCCGCCGGCGTCCGGACGCCGGCTGCGCGTCAAAACTCTCGATGCTGCTGCGCAAGCGCTCGGCGACCGCCAGGCAATCCTGACGGTACACGCTCAGCTGCGCGGCGGAGGCGGGGGCATCGCGCCGCGCCGTTTCCGGCAATAAAACCGCAAAACAATCTTCCGCGTAACGGCCGATAATATCCACCGCGCGCAACTGGGTCTTCAACAAGAGCGCGATATTTTTCACCAGAAGTTCCGCCGGCACCGCGCCGCGTTTGCGGATAAAATCTTTGTACTGCGCTAATTCCAGCATAATCAACGCCAAGGGACGGCCGTAGCGTTTGGCGCGGGTAAACTCTTCCCGCAGGCGAGCCAGAAAGTAATGCTGATTTAAAACCTTCGTCGCCCGGTCGATAATCGCCTCATTATATAAACGCGCGTGTTCGACGGCAATCGCCGCTTCGCTGCCGAACATCCGCAGGACGGCGACATCTTCCGGCTGATAGAGCCTGCCGTTTTTCTGCGAGCCAAGCGCCACGAACCCGACCAGGTCATTTTTAAAATAAAACGGAATAATCAGTTCCGGCGACACTGCCTGCAAAGCGGCGCGCAGCGCCTCGGCGTCCGTGCCGCGCGGGCAATCACCGGTAAAAATCACTCCGGCATTTCTCCAGGCATCAGACGGAATCAACGCCCCGCTGACCGTCAGTTCCTCTTCCGCTTCCGGAGCGATTCCCCGGCTAACCCGCGCCTGAAACGACTGCTCTTCGGCCATAAACACGGCCATGCGCTCGACCTCCAGCGTCTCGGTCAGGACATTGGCCATATGTTCCAGCAGTTGGTCCATATCCAAAATCGCAACCATCGATTGGGCCAACTCTTTTAAAATATCCTGGTACCCGTCGCGACGGCTGGTCAGCACACGCTGCGTCACACGCTGCATCATCGATTTGTACGGTGTCAGCAGCAGAATCGACACCAAAATCAACAGCGAAAACGCCAGAGAAAGATCTTCGGTGAACTGCAAACGAAACGCGCCGCTCAGTTGTCCGTGTAAAAAAAACAACGGAATAACGCTGCACAGTAAAAAAATCAGGCGAGATAAAAACGCCTTGGCATCGAGAAAGCGGTAATTGACCAGCACGTAACCGGTAAAGACAAAAACGCCGCTCAACAGCAGCAGCGGGAAACTGCCCGCCCCGCCGAAAAAATGCGCCGCCAGACATAGGCCGCAGAGGCTAACGCCGGCTGTGACACATTTTTTTCTCCGCCGGATAATCACGGGAGTGCCGGCCGGCAGCGGCGTGCGATACGAAAAAAATAAAGCCGCCGGTAAAAAAATACACAGATTCACCAGGTGCAGACGCAGCGGCGGCGTATACGCCGCCAGCGGTGCCGCTTCCGGCGGCGGAACTCCCCAGCGCACGATAAAAATCAACGCGGCCAGAGAAACCGCCGCCGCGATAGCGCAGACGGCATTCAGCGCCCAACGCCGGTGTTCCGGAACCACCACCGCGGCAACCGCGATCAATGCCGGGACGGCAAACAGCGCCCCGCCGGCAAACACCGCAATCCACATTTGAACCAAATCGGGAAAACCGCCGAACTCCGCGATTCCGAAGGAGAGCAGGCAGTAACTGAATAAACATACCCCGGCGGCCAAAAACGCAATCCGCTCTGCCGCAGCGCGGGAACGCGTGCCGGCGTACAGGCCGGCAGCTAAATTGACAAACGCCAAAAACAAAGGAATAAAGGCAAAACTCAGCATGTGCTTTTACCAACGCAAGGGTTGCTGCCACGCCTGCCGCAGCGTTTGGATATCCGCGCGCACGACCGGCTTTTGGTCCATTCCGGACACAACAAAATCCTGTCCGGCCACTCTGCCGATGCAGGCATGCGGCACGCCGCGCAGCCATCGCCGCAGCTCGGTGCACTTCTCCGGCGCGACTTCCAGGACAAAACGGCTGTTTGATTCGGAAAACAACAACACATCGTCGCGCCGCGCCGGCCCGGATAACTGTTGCGGAATTTTCCGCGCATCGACTTCCATGCCTAAATCTCCGGCAAACGCCATTTCCGCCAGGGCTACGGCTAAACCGCCTTCCGAACAATCATGGCAGGAACTGACCACCCCGGCGCGCACCGCCGCGCTTACCTGCTCAAGCGTTTTACGGCTCTGCGCAAAACGCACGCGCGGCAACGCCGGATCGCGCCACCCCTGTACGACAAAATACGCGCTGCCGCCCATTTCGTCATACGTCTTTCCCGCTACATAGATCAAATTCCCGGCGCGTTTGGCGTCCGCGGAAACGACGGCTTCCACATTCTCGACGACCGACAACGCGGAAATCAGCAACGTCGGCGGGATGGAAATCGTCCGGCCGCCGGCGGCGTATTCATTGTTCAAACTGTCTTTGCCGGAAATAAACGGCACATCAAACGCCACCGCCGCGTCATAACAACCGAAACACGCGCGCACCAATTCTCCCAAACACTCCGGCCGCGCCGTATTCCCCCAGCTGAAATTATCCAGAATCGCCGTCCTCGACAACAGGCCGCCGACGCAGACAATCTGCCGCAGCGCCTCTTCAATAACCGCAGCGGCCATCCAGTAAGGGTCGATCTCCCCAAAACGGGAGTTGATGCCGCAGGCTACCGCGATGCCCCGCGCCGAGTCCGGGCGCGGCCGCAAAACCGCCGCGTCCTGAGGCCCGTCATTGCGCGCGCCGGCTAACGGCTTCAGCACGCTCATCCCCTGCACTTCATGATCGTACTGGCGGATGATCCCTTCTTTACTGCACACGTTTAAATCGCCGAGTACCGCGCACAATGCCTTGGTGAGCGCCGCCGGTTCCTTGCGCCGCACTGGCCTGATGCGCGGCGGCTTCCACACCGCCCGCCGGACAACCGCCGGAACACCTTTATGCAAAAAATGCATGTCTATGTCGCCGACACATTCGCCCTGCATAAAAAGCTGCAGACGTTTTGTCTCGGTAAACCGGCCGATCACCGCCGCGTCGACATTCTCCCGCGCCAACAATTCCAGCAACGCCTTCAATTTTTTCGGCGGCACCGCCAGCACCATGCGCTCCTGCGCTTCGGAAATCCAGATTTCCGTATAGGAAAGGCCGCGGTATTTCAGCGGCACCTTTTCCAGATCGACCCGCACGCCGGCCGCCGCGCCCATTTCTCCCACCGCGCTGGACAGCCCGCCGGCGCCGCAATCGGTGACCGCGGAAAAATACCCCTTATCCCGCGCCTGCAGCAACACGTCCAAAACTTTTTTTTCGGTAATCGCGTTGCCGATTTGCACCGCTCCGTTGGATACGGTTTCCGATTCGTGCGACAATTCGAGCGAAGAAAACGTCGCGCCGTGAATGCCGTCGCGGCCGGTGCGTCCGCCGATGACCACCACATACTCGCCGGCGCTCGCTTTGCCGAACGACGCGCTCTTCGGCATGATCCCCACCGTGCCGCAAAATACCAGCGGGTTGCCGATATAGCGCGTATCGAAAATTACCGCGCCGTTGGCGGTCGGAATCCCCATGCGATTGCCGTAATCGCGCACGCCGGCGACCACGCCTTTCATAATCCGCTTGGGGTGCAGCGTTCCGGCCGGCAAAGCCGCCGCCGGCGTATCCGGCGGCCCGAAACAAAACACATCGGTGTTTAAAATCGGTTTGGCGCCCAACCCGACGCCGAGAATATCCCGGATTACCCCGCCGATACCGGTGCCGGCGCCGCCGTACGGATCCAAAGCCGAAGGATGGTTATGCGTTTCCACTTTAAAACAAATATGTTGCGCCGAATCGAAACGGACAATTCCGGCATTATCGCGAAATACGGAAACGCACCACGGTTTATTCAGTTCTTCCGTCGCCGCCATAATCGTCGATTTTAATAAATTAACAATCCGTTGCGGCTTACGCGATTTTTTCGTCGTATCGGTAAAATCGATCGTCCCCCGCATGGTTTTATGCATGCAATGTTCCGACCAGGTTTGCGCGATGGTTTCCAGTTCGCAATCCGTGGGATTACGGCCCTGGGCGGCAAAATGCTGCTGAATCACCACCATCTCATCCCGGCTCAACGATAATTGCCATTGCTTACTCAATGCCGTCAATTCATCCGGAGTTTTTCCCAAAATTTCCGCGGTTATTTTCTTGAATTGGTAACCGATTTCCTTATGGGCATTCAGCGTCCGCTCCAAATCTTCAATCCGCACCCGGTGCTGGATTATTTTATTAAATAACAGCTTCTCCGCGATCGTCGTCAGCTGCTTTTCGGAAACCTCACCCGCAATTAAAAAGAGCTTCCCGGTCTTGACGCTGCTGAGCCCCTTAATGCCCAAATCACGGATGCCTTTAGACGTACTCTCCTCCCAGGGATCCATCACCCCCGGGTTGTACGCGATCTCCACGCCGTGGATACCGCGGCCGGCGGATTGCCGAAACTTCGCGTCCGCCAGAGATCCGAAACGGTATTCCTGAATAACCGGATCGCAGAGTAATACATCACAAATCCGCGCCACGTCAGCTTCCGCAAGCTCGCCTTCAAACAAATACACCTGCGCCATGCGCACCGCGCAAACATCCCGGATGCCTAAATCATGGATGCCTTTTAAGATCCCTGCCCCTTCCGGGTCAATGATCTTTTTTTTATACTGGACTTCAACACGCCAAATCACAAATATCCTGCCTTTACCGCAACGGCCGCGCTACCACCCAATACGCTGATAAATAACCTCGATATTCCGCAAAAAATATTTCTCATCAAAACACGCGGCCAACTCCTGCGCGGACATCACCGCCTGCACCTCGGCATCATCCTGCAATAATTCCTGAAAAGTACGGTTTTCCTGCCACACGCGCAGGGCATTGCGCTGCACCGCCTGATAGGACTGTTCTCGCGTAAAACCTTTTTCCACCAAAGCCAGCAACACCCGCTGCGAGAACATCAGACCGCGCGTTTTTTCCAGATTCGCGCGCATATTCTCCGGATACACCAACAGCTTATCCACGACCTCCGTAAACAAGGCCAGGCAGTAATCCAAAATAATCGTCGAATCCGGGATAATCACCCGCTCCACGGAAGAATGCGAAATATCCCGCTCATGCCAGAGCGCCACATTTTCCATGGCCGCCAGGGCATTACCGCGCAAGAGCCGCGCCAACCCGCAAATACGCTCGCAGGCGATGGGATTGCGCTTGTGCGGCATGGCCGAAGACCCTTTCTGGCCTTTGGCGAAAAATTCCTCAACCTCCAGGATTTCCGTATGCTGCAAATTGCGTATTTCCGTGGCGAATTTTTCCAGACTGGCGCCGATCAGCGCCAAGACCGATAGAAAATGCGCGTGGCGATCGCGCTGCACCACCTGATTAGCCACGGACTCAACCCCTAAGCCTAAATTTTTCAACACCAGCGGCTCAATGCGCGGGTCGATATTGGAAAACGTTCCCACCGCTCCGGAAAGCTTTCCCACGCAGACACTGTCCGTCGCCTCGCGCAAGCGTTGCAGATTGCGCGACATCTCCTCATGCCAGAGCGCCAGCTTCAAACCAAACGTAATCGGCTCGGCATGGACATTGTGCGAGCGGCCGGCCATCACCGTATCCTTATGCTTCTTCGCCTTTTTACGCACTACCGCCAAGAGCGCGGTGATATCTTTGTCCAAAATCCGGGCAGCTTCTTTTAATTGCAACGCCAAGCCGGTATCCAGCGCGTCACTGGAGGTCAAACCCATATGAATAAAACGGGAATCTTCTCCCACTTTTTCCGCGATGCAGGTCAAAAACGCGATAACATCATGTTTGGTTTGTTGTTCTATTTCCAGAATCCGTTGCACATCAAACGCCGCCCGCTGCTGAATACGCTTCAACGCGGAACGCGGAATTTTCCCCAGCTGCGCCCAAGCCGCGCACACCGCCAGCTCCACCTCAAGCATCTTCTGGAATCGCATCTGATCAGTCCAAACCGCCCCCATTTCCGGACGGGTATAACGTTCGATCATACCATCACCTTACGTTCTTTCACGCGTCAATATCCATCATTTTATCCGGGACACTTCTTTTCCACTTATAAAAATGAAGCTCACCCGGGCGCCTGTCCCGCGTACTGTGGCGGGAAAAGCCCGGGGTATCTGAGCGGAATCCCGCAATTCCGCTTTCACCCCCGGCCTAAAGGC
>JAMWCB010000123.1 GCA_023819605.1 Candidatus Omnitrophota bacterium | reverse complement strand
CGCGCGCCCGGGGAAATATCCCATGCGCGACGAACATATGCCGGTGCGGGCGGCGGCGCTGGCCGCCGGGCTGCCGCGGGAAGATATCGCGGCATTGCGCCGCGCGCTGATCGTCCGCCCGCTGGAAGACGGCGTGGTGACGGTGCGCAAGATTAATTTACTGGCGCTGCTCTATCACGGGAATACCTATTGGAATTTCGATTTGCGTTCCGGCGATATTGTCTATTTACCGTCTACGGCGTTGTACAAAGTTTCCACGGTTTTAACGCAGGTCATCGCGCCGTTTTATCAGGCGGCGTACGTTACGACGACGGCGTATGATATGAACGACCGGCGTAACGATTTGCGCCGAGACATTGATTAAGCACGACCTGCGCGGGAAGAGGGGTATCAGGTATGCATGAGCAAGTGATTAAGTATTTGCAGATGTTTTTTCACCGGAAGAATTTATTTCTCTATCCGTTCGTGAGCGTGCTTTTTTTGATTGTCGTGTACAGTTTTGTCGCGCCGCCGGTTTATATTTCCAGCACTTCGATTTTGATTGAAGAACAGAGCCGGATTAACCCGCTGATCAGCGGCCTGGCTATTTCGAGCAGCGTCGCGCAGCGGATTCACATGATCCGCGAACAAATTTTGGGCTGGGACAACATTACGAAACTGATTCAGACCATGAAACTGGACAGCGAGGTGCGCAGCGACGTCGAATATGAAGAATTGGTTAAAAAAATCCGGGACAGTATCATCGTTAATTTCCGCAGCGAGCACGTGGTGACGATTTCCTACCAGGGAAGAGAACCGCAGCAGGTTTTCGAAGTGGCGAAAACCCTCAAAGACCTGTTTGTTCAGAAAAACCAGACAGCGCAGACGCGGGAGTCGGACATCGCCGTATCTTTTTTGAGGGGACAATTGCTGCTGTATAAGCGAAAAATAAAGGAAGACGAGATTAAACGGCTGGAAGAACAGTTAACGGATTTAATGATCGATTCGACCGCCCGGCATCCGATGGTCAAGGAGTTAAACGAGCGGATCGCCAAACTTAAGTCCGAACTGGAAAGCGGCAACATCGAGCTGGACAAAAAAGAGCCGCAGGTTGACCAGGGGCGCGCTTTGTTAAACGCGCTAGTCGCTCAGGAATTATCGCGCGATGCGGCGGCGGGGCCGGGCCAGCCGCTTTCCGAAGAGATGCGCCGCCGGATAATCGAGTTGCGCGGAGGGCAAGGGACGGCCGCCGTGGCGGAGTCTACCGGTTTAGCGGCCGACCGCACGGTGAATGAGCAGATTTACTTGAATTTATTGGAGCGTTTGGAAACAGCGCGTATTACGCGGGAACTGGATAATTTCCGGGGCGGCACCAGTTTCACGGTCATTGACCCGCCGCGCCTGCCGTTGAAGCCGGCCAAGCCGGACAAAATCAAATTATTGCTCCTCGGGCTGGTGTTGGCTGCCGGCAGCGGTTGCGGGCTTATTTATCTGGCGGAGATGATGGATTTATCCTATCGCACGATTCATGACGCGAAAGCGGATTTGCCGCAGATTCCGCTGTTGGGAGCGATTTCCACGATTATGCTCGAGGATGAATTTACGCGGCGCCAGCAGGGTGATCGTATAACCTATCTGATCGCCGGGCTGTTTGTTCTTGTGATGATTGCGGTTGTGGTGCTTTTTTCACTGAATTCATAGAGGGGCGTATGGATAAGTTTATCGAAGTGATTAAGAAGGTTCGTCTGCAGGATTTTGGTTCGTTGAAATTACCGATGTTGCCGAAAGAGTTTATCCTGCGCAGCGCTCACGATTCGACCCTGGATCCGCACTTGGTCACCCATTTGTATCCCAAGTCGCCGCTGGCCGAGCAATATCGAAGGTTGCGCGAGAATATCCGCACGGTCCTGTCGCGGGAAAATATCAATACCCTGGCTGTGTCAAGCTCCGTGGGCGACGAAGGCAAAACCTTGACTGCGATAAATCTTGCCGTGCTCATCGCCCGGGAAATGGATTGCCGGCGGGGGGTACTGCTGGTTGACGGCGATTTGCGGCGGGGGCGTATCGACAACGCGCTGGGCATGGCGCCGAAGGCCGGTTTGTCCGAGTATTTGCGCCTCGGCGCGGATATCGAACATATCCTCTACGATACTCCGGTGGAGAAATTGAAAATTATTCCGCGCGGCAAAATCGTCGAGAATCCCACGGAACTTTTGTCGTCGCAAAAAATGCGGCAGCTGATTCAGATATTAAAAGGCCGTTTTGACCTGGTGATTTTTGATACGACGCCGGTCATTCCGGTCGCGGACGCTTTGGCGCTCTGTCCGATGGCCGAGGCGGTGTTGTTTGTGATTCGGGCGTCGAAAACCCAGCGGGGAGTGGTCAAGCACGCGCTGGAAATGCTGCAGATGGCCAACGCGCACGTGATCGGGTACATGCTCAGCGGGGTTGAACATTACATTCCGCGGTATTTATACCGGTATGTTTAAGAAATCTCGGTGGAGAGGGTAAACGATGTCGGGCATTATCGGCTATATCGGAGACACTTCGGCAGTGCGCGTTATTCTGGACGGATTGCGCCGTTTGGAGTACCGCGGTTACGATTCCGCGGGGCTGGCGACGGTCTGCGACGGCGAATTGTTTGTCTGCCGCCAGGTAGGAACGCTTGACCAACTCGATGAGCAAATACGCGCCCAGGCGGTTCCCGGCTCAGCCGGCATCGGCCATATTCGCTGGGCGACTCACGGCGTGCCCGCGCATGAAAATACGCATCCGCACACCGACGCCGGCGACCGGATCGCGGTGGTGCATAACGGCATTGTGGAAAATTACGCGGCGCTGAAGAAAAAACTATCTTCCCGCGGCGTGCGCTTTCGGTCCGAGACCGATTCGGAAATTATCGCGCAATTGATCGGTTTTTATTTGAAGCGCGGCGCGGAAACGCTGGAACACGCCGTTCATTGCGCGTTGATGGATTTAAAGGGCAATTACGCGATTGCCGTGCTGGATAAGCATAACCCGGAGAAATTATTGGCTGCCCGCAGCGGCAGCCCGATGATGGTCGGCATCGGCGAACGGGAAATGTTTGTCACCTCCGACGCTCCGGCGATTATTCCGTATACGCGGCGGGTGATTTTTTTGGATGATTATCAGGTAGCCGTGGTCGGCCGCAGCGGCGCGGTCATTACGAATCTCAGCGGCAATGTCGTCGACCGGCAGGAATCGGTTATCGATTGGGACGTGACGGAAGCGCAAAAGGAAGGCTATCCGTATTTTATGCTCAAGGAAATTCATGAGCAGCCGCGCATGATTAAAAAAATTTTGCTGCTCAAACTCGATTTTAAGCGGCTGCATTTGAAATTGGAAGAGTTGCAGGCGATCAAGCAGAAACTGAGCGCGGCGCATCAAATAATCATTCAGGCCTGCGGCAGTTCGTATCATGCCGGCCTGATCGGACGGGAAATTTTCGAATATTTTTCCGGCATTCATACGGATGTGGAGGTGTCCAGCGAATTTCGTTACCGCGATCTGACCGCCGGAACGGACTGCCTGGTTTTGTCGATTTCGCAATCCGGCGAGAGCGGCGATACGCTCGCGGCGGTGCGGCGCGCCAAGCAAAAAGGCATGAGCACGCTGTCCCTGTGTAATGTCGTCGGTTCAAGCATTTCGCGCGAATCGGATTCGGTGCTGTATTTGCAGGCCGGGCCGGAAATCGGGGTTGCCTCAACCAAGTCCTTTACCGCGCAGCTGTTTAATTTATATCTGATTGCCATCTTTTTAGGCATGATGAAACGGATTATCAAGCGGGAATTAAAAGATAGCCTGATTAAAGAACTGACGTTTATCCCGTCGTTATTGAAAAAGGTCCTCGGTGAGGAACCGTTGATTGAGGCAATCGCGCATAAGTACGCGGGCTACCGGGATATTTTTTGCGTCGGGCGCGGGATTAATTATCCGTGCGCCCTGGAAGGCGCGCATAAATTGCGGGAAATCGCCGGCGAGCATGCGTCCGCCTATCCGGCCGGCGAGCTTAAGCACGGCCCGATTGCCTTGGTCGATGAGACGGTGGCCTGCGTGTGCATTGCGCCGAAGAGCCAAACCTACGATAAAATGGTTTCGACGATGCAGAAAATCCGGGCGCGCAACGGCCGGGTCATCGCGATTGCCGGCGAAGGAGACGAGGAAATCGGCAAATACGCCGACGATGTGATTTTTGTGCCGGTAGTGCAGGAAATTTTTTCGCCGCTGGTGGTCAGTGTCGCGCTGCAACTGTTCGCGTATCATTTTGCGGTTAAGCGCGGCCGGGAAATTGACCGTCCGAAACATCTGGCAAAAAGTGTGATGGTGGAATAATTGTTGACGAAACAGAAGAAGGAGGATTTTTTTGTATGGCACTGGTTGATAAAATAAAAAATAAACAGGCGACCTGCGCGGTGATTGGCCTGGGCTATGTGGGGTTGCCGCTGGCGGTGGAGTTCGCCAAGGCCGGATTCCGCGTCGTGGGCATAGATTTAGACGAGCGGAAAATCAAGGCGATTAACGCCGGTAAATCGTACATCGGCGATGTGCAGACTCCGGAGGTGGCGGCGTTGGTGAAGGCCGGCCTGCTGCGCGCGACCACCGACTATGCCGTGCTCGCGCAAGCGGATACGATCAATATTTGCGTACCGACGCCGCTGCGCAAAACCAAGGATCCGGATATTTCGTACATCGTCGACGCTTCCGAACAGATCGCTAAATATTTACGCAAAGAACAGTTGATTATTTTGGAAAGCACCACTTATCCCGGAACGACCGAGGAAGTGATGCTGCCGCTGTTTTCGGAAAAAGGCCGCCGCGTCGGCAAGGATTTTTATCTGGCTTTTTCGCCGGAGCGCGTCGACCCCTCGAATCCGCTGTTCCACACGCGCAATATTCCGAAAGTTGTCGGCGGCGTGACCCCGCGCTGCACGCAGGCCGCGGCCGCGCTCTATGGCCGCGTGATGGATACCGTGGTGCCGGTTTCCAGCGCGCGCGTGGCGGAAACCGTCAAGCTTTTGGAAAATACCTTTCGCAGCGTGAACATCGGACTGGTGAACGAAATCGCCCTGATGTGCGACAAAATGAATATCAACGTCTGGGAAGTCATCGACGCGGCGGCAACCAAGCCCTTCGGATTTATGCCGTTTTATCCCGGCCCGGGCCTGGGCGGACACTGCATTCCGATCGATCCGCTCTATTTATCCTGGAAAGCGCGCGCGTTCGGTTTTGAAGCGCGGTTTATCGAACTTGCCGCGCATGTCAACGGCCGGATGCCCGAGCACGTCGTGGCCAAAGTCGCGGACGCGCTGAATACGCATAAACGTAGTATCAACGGCGCGAAAGTTTTTGTCCTCGGCGCCGCGTATAAAAAAGATGTCGCGGATGCGCGGGAGTCGCCGGCGCTGGAAATTATCGAAATGTTCCGGCAGAAGGGAGCGAAAGTGGCCTATCACGATCCGTTTATCCCGGATATCCGTTTCGCGGACGGCCTGATGCGCTCGACGGCAATGACGGCGAAAAATCTGGCGGCCTGCGATTGCGCGGTGATCGTCACCAATCATTCGTCCTTTGACGGTAGTTTGATCGTCAAGCATGCGCCGCTCATCGTGGATACGCGCAATGCCTTGAAAAATTATACCGCGGCCGCGTACCGAAAAAAAATTATTTCATTATAGTCGGTGGAAAAGAAAGGAGATGAGGAGCATGGCAAAGTATCTGGTAACCGGCGGCGCCGGGTTTATCGGCTCGCATATCGTGGAAGAATTGCGCGCGCGGGGCGAGAATATCGTGATCCTGGATAATTTTTACAGCGGCAAACCGGAAAATCTCGCGGCCGGCGCGGACGCGCTGCCGGACTGGTACCGGGAAAAGGCGGCGGCGGCCAACGTGTTCGATTTGGTCACCTGGTCGCAGGGAAATGTCACCTGCATCAAGGGCGATATCCGCGATTACCGGGCGTGTGTAAAAGCTTGTCACGGCGTTGATTACGTGTTGCACCAGGGCGCGCTGCGCAGTGTGCCGAAATCGATGGACGATCCGTATAGTTATAACGCCGTGAATATCGACGGCACGCTGAATTTGCTGCGCGCGGCGCGCGAATGCGGCGCGAAGCGTTTCGTTTTCGCTTCGTCGAGTTCCGTGTACGGCGATACCGATCAATTTCCGCAAAAAGAAACGGCGTATCCTCTGTTGATTTCACCCTACGCGTTGTCGAAATTGACCGGCGAATACTATTGCCGGATTTTCGCGGTCAATTACGGCCTGGAAACCGTCGCTCTGCGGTATTTTAACGTGTTTGGCCCGCGGCAGGCGCTGGACGACGAGTACGCGGTGGTTATTCCGAAATTTATTACCTGTATCCTCAACGGCGAACAGCCGCCGATTTTCGGCAACGGCAAACAGTCGCGCGATTTTTCGTTCGTGAAGAACGTCGTGAAAGCCAATCTTGCCGCGGCTGTGCAGCCGAAGGTCGGCGGGGAAGTGTTCAACGTCGCCTGCGGCCGGGATAATTCCGTGCTGCAGCTGGTGGAATTCCTGAATGAATTCGCCGGCACGCAGATCGAACCGAAATTTTTGCCGGTGCGCTTAGGCGATGTGTTTAAAACCCACGCGGATATAACAAAATTATCGGCGTTATTGAACGCCGCGCCGGATTATGATTTCAAGCAGGGGCTGAAAATCACCTTTGAGTGGTTTAAGCAAAAATACGCGGCAGGGCGGTAGGCGCGGCCGGGGGCGGTATGTTTAACGAAAAAATCAGCATTATTTTTTTCTATCGCTGCGGCGCGGAACGGTTGCGCGAATCGCTGGATGCGATTTTTGAGCAAAATTACGCGAACACCGAAGTCGTGTTCATCGCCGACGATTTTGACGTGCCCTGCGCAGAAATGCTGCGCCGCTATCGCGACCGGATGCGTTTTGTCGTCAAACAGCAGGGGCATTCCCACGGAAAGATATTGAACGATTCCCTGCGTTTGACCAACGGCGGCTATTTCTGCATTGTCAACGCTTGCAGTTTACTGCACCGCGACGCGCTGCGCGAGAAAGTCGCGCTGTTTAATAAACATCCGGAGATCAGCGCGGTATGCAGCGATTTTAGCGTACTGGATAGAAAAGAACTGCTCTGCCACTCTTTTTTTTATGCGCAGGCGGACGTCGAGGCAATCGCGGAAGGCGAGTTTTTTTTTATGGATAAACCGCAGGGTTTTTTGGTGCGCAGCGGCCTGCCGCTGGTGCCGTTCACCCTGTTTCGAAAAGACGCGTATTTGCTGCACGGGCCGTTTTCGGAAGATTTTGCCGTGTACCCGGAATTGAGTTTTTTGATTAAAGCGTGCGCGGATTCGGCCCTGGGGTTTGTCGATCGGGTGCTCGGTAATGC
>JAMWCB010000122.1 GCA_023819605.1 Candidatus Omnitrophota bacterium | reverse complement strand
TGATGATTTATTTTTATAGTTTTATATGGCGTAGGAGAACATAATAAAAAGGGGATTGTGATGAGGGTATTGATAACCGGTGGCGCTGGCATGGTTGGTAGTCATACTGCGGAATATTATGCACAAAAAAGAAATGATGTCGTCATTTTGGACAATTTAATGCGTTCCCAGCTTTTTGCCTATGATAAAGCCAGTGTTGAATATAATTGGAATTATCTTGCTGATTTTAAGAATATTAAGCGGATACGGGGCGACGTCCGAAACGAAAAGGATGTCTTGTGCGCTTTGGGGGATGGAGTCGATGTCATCGTCCATACCGCAGGACAGCCGGGAGTCGGTTTTTCTATTGATAATCCGTCAGAAGACTATAGTATAAATGCGCAGGGGACTTTCACGGTTTTGGAGTGTGTCCGGAAGGTCTGTCCGAAAGCGACATTCGTTTATTGTTCCACAAATAAAGTCTATGGCGAAAACGTCAGTACCGTTGCATTAAAAGAACAAACGAAGCGTTATGAATTCGACAGAATTTCCGGTATTGCCGAAACAATGTCCATAGACCGGTGCGGACACACGCCGTATGGCATCAGTAAACTCATGGGTGATCTGTATGCGCAGGAATATGCTTATAGTTATGGATTGAAAGTCGGCGTGTTCCGGATGAGTTGCATTTACGGAACCCGGCAATTCGGATTTGAGGATCAGGGCTGGATTGCCTGGTTTATTATTGCTGCGCTTTTCGGTAAACCGATTACGATATATGGCGACGGAAAACAGGTCCGCGATGTGCTCTATGTTGGTGATCTTATTCAGGCCTATGACAAATTTATCAACAGTGATATCAAAAGTGCGGTTTTTAATGTCGGCGGCGGTGCCGCGAATACACTTTCGCTTCTGGAATTTGTCGATATTTTGGAAGAAATGCTGGGGAAAAAGATTCCTTTGCGTTTTGCCGACTGGCGTTTGTCGGACCAAAAAGTTTATATTTCCGATTTGTCAAAAATTACCAGTGAACTCAGCTGGTGTCCGCAGGTAGGCGTCCGCGAGGGAATTGAAAAAGTGAAAAACTGGGTCAGTGCTCATAAGGATTTCTTTGTCTGCGAAGGCACACCGGTGACGGCAGTAGGAAGCACACAGAAATGAAGATTCTCATTATGAATTGGCGCGACATAAAAAATCCCCGGGCTGGCGGCGCGGAAGTGGTCATTCACGAAAATGCCCGGGCATGGGTTCAGGCTGGCCATGAAGTCGCGGTTTTAACCGCAAATTTCCCGGGAGGAAGCGCCCTCGAAATAATCGATGGAGTCACGATTTATCGCATCGGCGGTGTTTATTCGGTTTACTGGAAAGCGGTGCGTTTTTATAAGTCGCAGCTTCAGGGAAAGTACGATATCGTCCTCGACGCCATAAATACGATTCCTTTTTTTACGCCATTGTATGTCAAAGAACCGGTTGTTTCTCTTATTTTTCAATTTACGAAAGAAGTTTATTTCAGTGTGTTCCCCAAATTGATCGCAGTCATTCCGTATCTTCTCGAACCACTATTGTTTCAAGTATACAAAAAACATCCGGTCGTTGTGCTTTCGCCGAGCATTCGCGATGAATTGGTTGGATCAGGGTTTGCGCTGGATAAAATTCATATTGTCGAGCCGGGAATACACTTGTCATCGGTCCACCGTCGCAATATAAAAGCAGCGAAACCGCTGATTGTCTATCTGAATCGGATTATCTCATATAAAAATCCTCACCATCTTTTGCTCGCATTGCCGAAAATACAAAAAATAATTCCTGATACCCGCGTTGTGATCACCGGGTTTCGCGCAAATCAGTCGTATGAAAAAACCGTGAAAAAACTTATCACGCAATTACATCTGGAAGAGAGTGTGACGACTTACGGCTTCATTGACGGCAAAAAAAAAGCTGAATTATTGGAAGACGCCTGGGTGCACGTGTTACCGTCAATCCGTGAAGGCTGGGGAATTTCCGTTATTGAGGCTGCAGCGTACGGAACCTGTTCCGTAGGTTACGACGTAGTCGGTTTACGTGATTCTATACAGCATGAAAAAACAGGCCGGTTGGTTGCGGCCGGCGATATCGACGCCCTGGCCGAGGCAATCGTTACGATTTTACGCGACACATCCTTACGGCAGACATATGACCGTAATGCGCTTGCCTATGCTTCGACTTTTGATTGGCCGGTGAAAGCGCGGCAATTTCTTGCGATCCTGCAATCGTATAGTGCACAACCGCACTAACGGGATTTATCCGCAGACGTACGGGGGGAAGCATCACCATGCGGGATGAAGGTCAATTACCGACGCTCTCCATCATTACCGTGGCAAAAAATTGCGGCGGATTGCTCCGAGAGTGTTATGGCAAAATTGCTGCGCAGGACTATCCGGCGGATAAAATTGAATTATTGCTAATCGATGGAGGGTCTGCCGACGACACCAAATCCGTGGCGAAAAGTTTCGGTGCTCGGGTGATCGACGGCGGTTTTCCCGATAACCAGGAAGCACGGCGCTACGTGGGGTTTCAATCCGCTCATCACGATATTTTGGTTTATATTGATGCGGATAATTTTTTGCCGGACACTCAATGGCTTAAAAAAATGGTTTTGCCGTTTATGAGTGATGTAAGTATAATCGCGACACAGACCTATCATTATGGATATGACCGAAAATATTCGCCGTTGAACCGGTATTTCGGCTTAATCGGCGCAAATGATCCGGTCGCGTTTTATCTTGGTAAAGCGGATCGTGCTCCGTGGTACAGCGCGCAGTGGAGCCAATTGGGTGATCTTATGGAAGAAACTCCGGATTATTTCAAAGTGCGTTTCCGCCTTGATGATTTTCCCACCATCGGATGTAATGGGTTTCTGGTTCGCCGTGCTGTTTTTTCGCAGTTAACCTGCCAGGCACATGAATTTCTTCATACGGATATTTTTTACGATTTGATTCAAAAAGGCTATGATACATTTGCAATCGTTAAAACATCAATCTTTCACATTTCTGCAGACTCTTTTTTCAGTTTTATGAAGAAAAGAATTCGATATATGCGCATGCACCATCATAAAATGGGCGAGGTTCGGCGCTATCGGGTTTTTGACCGGCGGCGGCCGCGGGATATAAAAAAATTAGGAAAGTTTATTTTGTTCGCGGGTACGTTTATCCGTCCGTGCTGGGATGCAATGAAAGGTTACCGCCGTATCCGTGATGCTGCGTGGTTTTTACATCCGGTGGTATGCTTTGGTTTCCTCTGCGCGTATGGGTTGTCCTGTATGTTTAATTTTTTACAACCTCCGCGAGGTAAATAATGTCCGAACCTAAAGTCGTCATTCTTGCCGGCGGTCTAGGTACCCGCCTGAGCGAAGAAACGGAGATCCGGCCGAAACCGATGATCGAAATCGGCGGCCGTCCGATTTTATGGCATATTATGAAAATATATTCGACGTATGGATTTAACGAATTCATTATTTGTTTAGGGTACAAAGGCTATGTGATTAAAGAGTATTTTGCGAATTATTTTTTGCACCAATCGGACATTACTATTGATATAGCCAATAACAAGGTGGCGGTTCATAAAACGTTTTCCGAACCATGGCGGATTACGTTGGTTGAAACCGGTGCGCAGACGATGACCGGGGGACGGTTGAAAAAAATTCAATCGTATGTTCAAAATGAAACTTTTTTTCTGACCTACGGCGACGGCGTGGGCGATATCAATATCCGGGAATTGTTGGCATTTCACCGCCGGCAGGGCAAGCCGGCGACCTTAACCGCAATTCAGCCCGTGGGGCGTTTTGGCGCGCTGGAAATCAATGCCGGCAATGAAATTGTCCGTTTTCATGAAAAACCGCAGGGAGACGGCATGTTTGTCAACGGGGGTTTTTTTGTTTTAGAGCCTGCTGTGTTCAAGTACATCGAAGGTGATGATACCGTCTGGGAACGCGATCCGTTAGAAAAACTGGCGCACGCCGGTCAGTTGTCTGCGTATAAACATACTAAATTTTGGATGTGCGTCGATACGTTGCGCGACAAAAAAGAGCTGGAAAATTACTGGAATACGCAGCGTGCTCCCTGGAAAATATGGCCGGATCAACCATGAATATATTGTTGACGGGGGCTACTGGTTTTTTAGGCGCGCATCTTGTGCCGGCGTTGACGCAAGCCGGGCATTCAGTGATTATCCTGCGCCGGATGTCATCCTCACTCCGGCACATTGAAGGGCTGCCGCTGACCGATTATTCGCTCGAAACGGTTTCGCTCGATTCGATATTTCAACGGCATACCATTGACTGCGTCATTCACCTGGCGACGGATTACGGCAGGCGGCAGAATTCGGATGTTTCACAGCTTATTGCGGCTAATATCGCGCTGCCGGCGCGTCTTCTGGAGGCTTGCAGCCGCAGCCGTTGTCCGTTTTTTATCAATACGCATACCGATTCTCCCAGCATGTATACCGCTTACTCCGCAACAAAACATGCTTTTAAGGAACTGATCCGTTATTTTACCGGTAATAGTACACTCCGTTGCGTGACCATGACCCTGGAATATATGTACGGCGAAAAAGATGATACGAGTAAATTCATTCCTGCGGTCATAACCGACATGCTACAGGGACACGAAATAAAACTAACGAGCGGAGAACAGCGGCGCGATTTTATCTACGTCGGCGATGTCGTGGCGGCATATATGCGGTTGTTGTGCCAATTACCGCGGGTGACGGAACCGGCCATGGAATTTCCTGTCGGTACCGGGTCCGCGGTATCGATCAAAGAGTGTGTGTTTTTAATCGAATCGATTCTCGGCATCAAAGCCAATCTTCGGTGGGGCAGCATTCCGTATCGGAAAAACGAATTGTTTTTTGCGCAGGCCGATATAACCCATACCAGCGCGTTCTTGGATTGGCAACCACGGATGCTTTTGGCGGACGGGTTGCGGCGAACGATATCATGGTATAAACAGGGGTACGATAATGGGGCATAGTTATTTCAAAAATTACCGGAATAAAACCGTCCTCATCACCGGACATACCGGATTTAAAGGCAGTTGGCTGACGCTCTGGCTGCACCACCTGGGTGCAAAGGTGGTTGGGTATGCGCTGCCGCCGCCACCGCAGCCGAATTTGTTTGAAATTTTATCGCTGGAAAAAAAATGCACCCACGTGCCGGGAAATATTCTTGACCGGGATTGCCTGGCTGCGGTGGTCGACCAGTACCGCCCCAATAGCATATTCCATTTAGCGGCGCAACCGTTTGTGCGGCTTTCCTACCGTAACCCGGTGGAAACATATGCGGTTAATGTTATGGGAACGGTCAATGTACTGGATGTCGCGCGCTACGCACGCGGTGTTCAGACGATCGTAGCGGTAACCAGCGATAAATGTTATGAAAACCGTGAATGGGTCTATGGATACCGGGAATCCGATCCGATGGGGGGGTATGATCCATACAGTTCCAGTAAAGGCTGCGCGGAACTGGCAATTGCCGCGTTCCGTCGGTCCTATTTTATGCCACGGAGATCCCGCCGGGCGAGCGTGCCTCCCGTCGTTGTTTCTGCGCGGGCGGGAAATATAATCGGCGGCGGTGATTGGGGGATGGATCGAATCATTCCGGATGCCATGCGCGCTTTCTCCGCCCGAAAAACTCTGGTGATTCGTAATCCGCTGGCGATCAGGCCATGGCAATATGTGCTTGAACCGCTGGGTGGTTATTTATTGCTGGGCAGCGGTTGTTTGACCGATCGGAAGATTGCGGAGGCCGGGGCATGGAATTTCGGGCCGGCGGCGAACGATGCAATTACCGTGCGGCAGCTCGTCGCACTGGTACAGAAATCATGGGGTGGCGGCTCGGTAAAAACAGACACCTCGCCGCAGGTACATGAAGCAAACTATCTGAAACTAGACATCAGTAAAGCGCGCAGCCAGTTGGGGTGGCAGCCGCGATATTCGGTGGATGAGGCGGTTCGCAGAAGCATCGGGTGGTATAAACAATACTATGGCGGAGCAGCGGCCGTTGATATTATCCGGCGATCGCTGAATGAAATAGAACACTACATGGCAGTTTGTCAACCGGAAAAAAAATGACGATGAATTCTGAATCCTTGATGCGGAAAAAAATTTTTTCTTTGATTGAAAAAATATATGCCCGGCGGACCCGGGATAGTAAATTTATTCCGGGAGAAAGTGCGATTCCCTATGCCGGCCGAATATACGATGCCGATGAATTAATTCATCTGGTCGATGCATCGCTTGATTTTTGGCTGACGGCCGGACGCTATGCGCAACAATTTGAAAAACAACTGGCGGATTTTCTCGGCGTTCGTTTTTGCCTGAGCGTTAATTCCGGATCTTCGGCAAATCTGTTGGCGGTTTCCGCCTTAACTTCGCCGCTGCTCAAAGACCGGCGTGCCAAACCTGGCGATGAAGTAATCACTACCGCCTGTGGATTCCCGACGACCCTCAATCCGATCATACAGAATAAACTGGTACCGGTATTCGTTGATGTCGACCTTGGCACGTATAATATCTCAATTCCGCGCGTCGAGCAGGCGATAACAAAAAAAACCAAAGCGATCGTTGTTGCCCACACGCTCGGCAACCCTGCGGATGTTGTCGCGCTGGTCAGAATCGCCAAAAAATATAATCTCTGGTTCATTGAGGATAACTGCGATGCGCTCGGCTCCCGCGTTGGGGATCGTTATACAGGTACGTTTGGCCATATTGCGACCGGTAGTTTTTATCCGGCCCACCACATCACCATGGGTGAAGGGGGGGCGGTGCTGACCAGTGATCCACTCCTGAAAAAAATTCTCCTGTCGTTGCGGGATTGGGGAAGGGACTGCTGGTGCGAGCCGGGTCGGGATAACAGCTGCACCAAACGTTTTACCCAGCAATTTGGCGATCTCCCGTATGGATACGATCATAAATATGTTTATTCTCACATCGGCTATAATCTTAAAATTACGGATATGCAGGCGGCGATCGGCGTCGCGCAATTAAAGAAACTGCCGGCGTTTATCCGCCGGCGGCAGGAAAATTTCAAAAAGATAATGCAGTATGTGCGGCCTTACGCTGATTTTTTCATCTTACCGACAGAACAACGGCGCGTCAACGCAAGTTGGTTCGGTTTTCCGCTGCTGATAAAAGAGACCGCGCCGTTTACGCGTGACCAGATGGTACATGCCCTGGAAGGGCATAAAATTGCCACCCGCATGCTTTTTGGTGGAAATCTTACCAAGCAGCCGGCCTATGCGCATATTCGTAAACGTATTGCCGGCGGTCTCGGCAATACGGACCTGGTCATGAATAATCTTTTTTGGATTGGGGTTTACCCGGGCATTTCAGCGCAGCACCATGCCTACATCAAATCAGTTATTCAGAAATTCTGTCGTGCAAAAATACAGG
>JAMWCB010000121.1 GCA_023819605.1 Candidatus Omnitrophota bacterium | reverse complement strand
CAATAGAGCCACCGTATTCGGACCAAAGCCGCACACCCGATCCAGCGGCACCGTAGCTAAAAATTCATGCAATTGATTGCCCGCGACAGCGACAAAACCGTCCGGTTTCTGCTGCTTTGAACAAATTTTCGCCAGGGTCTTGGACAAACTCAATCCCACGGAAACGGTAATTCCCAGCTCCCGCGCGATTGTCTGCTTGATCAAGCGGGCGATTTCCGCATAGGAAGACCGGTACAAACGACGCAGTCCGGTCAAATCACAAAAAGCTTCATCAATCGAATATTCTTCCACTGTGGGCGTGAACCGGCGGATAATGGCAAACATCCGCTCGGAATAAATACTATATAATTCATAATCACTGGGCAGCACCACCAACTGCGGACAAACTCTTTTCGCTTCGCCGATGCGCATCGCGCGTTTTACACCGGCTTTTTTCGCCGCATAACTCGGACAGGAAACAATACCGCGCTCCTGGCCGGTGGCCAACGGAACAGCCTTCAGATGGGGATTGCGCGCCTGTTCGCAGGACGTAAAAAATGCGTCGCAATCGATATGGCAAATCGCCCGCGGAAATGACGCCAGGGTGATGAAATCCGGCGAATTATTTATATTTGCGCACATTTGCAATCACCACTCCGGCAATGACCAGCTCCTGCTGCGGTTCAATCACTGGATATTTTTTATTGGCGGCCCGCAAACACACCCGCCCTTGTTTTTTTTCGAAATATTTAAGTGTCCACTCATTATCCACACAAGCCACGACGATATCCCCGCTCTTCGGCGCAAGATTCTTCTGGATCAAAACCAAATCCCCGGGATGGATACCGGCGTCGAACATCGAATCTCCGGCTACCTTCAGCAAAAATGTCGCCTGCGGATTACTGATGAGATATTCATCCAGACTCAGCAAATCGACGGTTTCTTCTTCCGCCGGGCTGGGAAAGCCGGCCTTAATCAAACCCAGCAGCCGCACCGGCTGCTGCACGCGCGCGGGAACCAATCGTCCGGTCGCGTCTTTCTGCAAAAAACCGGCGGTCACCAATTTTTCTATCCTTTTAAATACGGCATTTTTCGAACGCACGCCGAAAATCCGCAGCATCTCTGCGTATGAAGGCATACGCTTGGCCTTGAGATAAAACTCCTGCACCTGGGCGGCATATTTTTTTATGATACATATCTTTTCCATACCATTACAGCATAGTGAACAAATGTTCACCGGTCAAGCAAAAAATTAAAATTTCTTTTTTATTTTTAACAACGCTCTATTCTCCTCTGTCTGCATATCGCGGCTTCCCTGCCGGCGCACTTCTTTTTCCGCGCCGACCGAAAGAATCTCATTAACCCGATAATCCGCGCCGACCCGCTGCCGCACCTGTTCTTTATCCGGCGTGCCGCCGCTCTGTTCTATGCTATAGCGCAATTCCGTCCGGTCCGCAACGTCTTTACGAACGCCGATCCCCTGGCGCTCCCGGTCCAGGTGAATCACGAAATCCGTCAAACTAAGCTGCTGGGCGATATGCGTGCCAACTTGCCCTAAAACAAAATAATCCAGTAAATCCGCCGCTACGTGCTCGGAAATTCTTTCGCGGGAAATCACGGTTTTTCCGGTTGTCCGCCATTTTTTATTCGTCGCCAGCATAATCAGTAATTCCTGCTGGGTTGCCGCCGGTTCCGACGATAAAAACAGCTCCGGTTCCGCGCCGGTCCCGGTTAAAACAATTTTAATTCTCGTATCGGCGACCATCGCCGTTGCGTTGATATCAAAACGCGGGTCCGAGGCATCACCCGTGAATATCATCCGGCTCCGCGACACACGAACAACTGCGGTTCTTCGGCCGGAAAGCTGCCCCCCTGAGGCGACAAGCTGACCGGACGACAGAACATTTTCAACGCCGCTCGCACGCATACGCAGTTCGAAAGAAAGCGGCATATCGCGCAAGGTAAACTGTTCGTAATCCATACGATTTAAAAACACCGTACCGGAAACCAACGGTTCATGCCAACCGCCCCTGATACGCGCATCAAATTCTGAGGCAATCCCGGATATATCGCGAAGCGCACCCCCCGCACGCGCCAGTCTCAACAAAGGATTGAGCAAAACAGAACGCGAATATACGGTCACATCATACTCACCGTCGGCGTAGGTCCCGTAAAACAAGACTTTATCCGCGCCGGGGATAGTCACCCCGCCGTTAAAAATATCTACTTCCAGGGCGGCCATACCGGCAGCCGGCAGAAAAATTTCGATGCGCTGCGCCGTAGCTTCACTGCCGGGAACCGCCGATAATCGCAGCCGGCTTTGCTCAAAACGAGCCCTCCCCTGCACGGCGCCCTGTTCCCAAATTCCATCAAAGGTAACCGCGCCGGAAAACTGCGCTTCCGAACCATAGATAATATTCACACTCTGAATAGCCGCGGCAATACGCACCTGTTCCACGCGTCCACTTCCCCGCACCTGTACCGCCGCAACTGTCCCGCTCACCGCTTCCGGCAATTCCAATGCAGGCACAACCCGCGCCAACCCGGCAATGTTTATATTTTCCGCCGAACACTCCGCGGTAATCGTTCCCGCATCAAGCGCTCCCTGTAGCAGCAGCGTGCCGATTTCCGGCACGGTCAACCTGCCGTCGGTGACACCGATCGTTATGCCGCGCGCCGACAGATTGGCAATTTTAATAAACACCTGGCGCGCGTCCAGGATACTGCCCTTCGGAAACTGCGCTATACCGGCAACCTGTAGCTGCTCATAGTGCAATCCCCGCATTAACGAACCGCGCAGCGCGGCATAACGAACAGTACCGTTTTTTGTCAACACCCGCACGGCCTGCCGCAACAGCCAATTACTCCCCTGCGTCGTAGAAAAAACACCCCAGGCCAGAAGAGCGCCGGCGAAACAGAGGATGCACAGCACGATAAAAATACGTTGAAAAAAATACATCTTCACCTCAATCAGCTATGATTTCGAAAAATTAAAATTATCGATTTCGAACATGCCGTTTTCCGCCGCTCCGCAGCGTTCGTCGCGCGGCGGCGCGAAGAGAAAAAAGCGTACGGCGAAAACAAACGAAAATATCCTTACGCAGAACAGGAAATATTGCGCAACGCATACAATGCCGGCATCTTACCGAAACAATGCCTGAAAATCCGCGACAGCAGAGTGAACATTATCCGTGCGCAGCACAGCCGACAACGCGCATACCGCATCCGCGCCGGCGGCAATCACGGCCGGCGCATTGGCAAGCGTAATACCGCCGATCGCCACCAGCGGCAGCGCAACATTTTTTTTAATGAGGGCAAGCAGCTCAAGCCCCACCGCCGCGCCGGCATCGCGCTTGGTCATCGTCGGAAAAACCGGGCTTACCCCGATATAATCAGCGCCGGCAGCCTGCGCCGCTGTGGCTTGCGCAAGGGTGTGCACCGTGACGCCGATCACGCGTTTGCGGCCGAAAATCTTTCGCGCTGCCGGTACGGGCAAATCATCTTGCCCAAGATGCACGCCGTCGGCATCGACTGCCAAGGCAAGGTCGATACGGTCATTAATAATAAGCAGGGCGTTCCGGCACAACACGCGCAGTTGCGCCGCTTCCGTATAGGCCTGCCGCGTCGGGGCGGTTTTATTCCGATACTGCACCACCGCTGCCCCGGCAGCCAGGGCATCGGCCGCATCTTTCATAATGCCCTGCCGGCTCAACGCCGCATCGGTGATAAAATAATAACCACGTATCCGCATAGCTATCCTATTAAATTTTTCATTGAAGGACTAAACTATTAATACAATTATACCGTATCTGCCGCCAAACAATATATTACTTTTCCCTGCGGCAGGCATTCGCCGTGCTTTCCTCACGCCGAGAAAAACATCGGTGCGAGTAATTTTTCAGTTTTTCACAGCAAGTATTTTCAGACGGGCAGGTGTGCGATGAGGAGCCCCTGCCCTTTCAAAATTTTTGCCGTGGAGGGGACAGCCGCAGCGACGGACAAAAAGTACGTCGCTACACGTTTCAGGAACTCCAAATGATCCGGGACGAGATGAAAATTCCGGAAAGCGCCCGCAGCGAGCCGACAAATTTTTTCCTCGATCTGTCGGAAATAATCGGACTGATGACTGGCGAACAGCGCCGCACCGATGCAACTGCATCAGAGTTATTTCGACGCCTAAACGTAATTATCGATCACGCCGCAGATTTTCTGAACATGCAGGAAGCGGTGGGCCCGGCCTTGCTCCAGCGAAAAATTCGCGAAAACAGAGGCGATCCCTTTCTGCGCGAATCAGCGCCTGGCGCCGAACATTTCGCGTTGGCCAATTGGCAACCTTCCGGCGCGGCAACGCGGCAATCCTTCGATGAAATGCTGCTCTCGAGCATCTGAGCGGCGCACGGCATAATGCCGCGTAATCGCATCGGGCAATCAAAACACCTGCGTATCGGAACAGTTCATTTCTGCGTACCGGTCGTACATTTCCCGCAATACATTGCGGATATTGCCGCGATGCCTGCGCAGCAACTGCGGCGTCTGAGCGGAAAATTCTGCAACGGACGTCGGCAGTAAATGACGCAGTATTTGTTCAAGCACGCTGCCGTCGCTGCGGCAAAAAAATAAGACCGGTAACAAACGCCGCGTATGGCTGGTCACGATTAAGCCGCGCAGACGGCGGCTGCCGCTGCGCACCGCCCGCCACACCGGCCAGGGCAGACCGTCAGCGCCGTCAATACAGAGAATATCGGAAGCGCCTAATCGCCGATAGGCATGCCGGACCTCGCGCAAATTCTCCGCCCGCTCATCCCGGCGCACGGTGATTATCTGCACGGCGCTGCCCTGCTGCCGCAATCGCCTGCTCAACTCCAGCAGCAAGGTGGTTTTTCCCGTGCCCTGCCTGCCGAGAATCGCCGCCCGGTACGAAAGCGCGGCAAGCCGCCGGTCAAGCGCCGGCCAATCATACATTTGGAAAATGAACGGCAGCGCCTCTAATCGCTCGACGCGAAAAGGATTTTCACGCGCTCTCATCGGCGGGATAGAGCAGTAGTTCCCGGCGCACCGGTGAAACGACAATACCGGCCTGGGTTGTTTCCGGGCTGCCGTGCGCAAATAGTTCCAGCGCCCAGAGCAGCGAAATATTCCGGCCGGAAAAACTATACGGGCCGGGCGGCAGGGTAAATTTGAACGGCCGCGTGCCGCTCAATTCTTCGATGGAAAAAACCGCGGATTCGATAATTTCCACATCCCGATCACCTTTGCCGTTCGTATACCAGACCAGTCGTAATTCAATATTTTGAGCGGGCTTAGGCAAATTCCAAGACAGAGTTCCGGAAACCGTTTCTCCCGGCGCGAAACCGTTTGTCGCCGCCTCCAGTTGAATCGTCAAACGGTCGCTCATTGCCGATCAATGCCTCCGCTACGGGGTAAGATAATTATCGAAAATTCTTCCTTGATATCCGGCCAACGACGGATTTCTCCCTCAACCTTCAGCGCCCAGATAATTTTATTATGGGCGCTTTCAAATGAATGCATGATTAATTCCGGAATTTCCGCTTCCCGCGCTCCCCCGGCAATCGACGCCGGATCCTGCTCCTCCACCAACGGCACCCGCACAAACACCTTGGTATCCGTAACGGTATTCGTCCCGCGGCGGTACTTGGCAACTTCGCGGCCTTCCAGGAGAATCCGCAACCGCGCAACCCGCTCCGCCCGGCCCTGCAGGCGCCAGGTTAGCTTCAACAAACCGCCGGGGCTGAGCACATCGCTGTTCAACGTCAAAACCGGCGTGGGGTTAAGCATGGCCAATAATAAATACACGCTGACCCCGATCAAAAATAATCCAATGGCGAAAAAAATAAGGATCGGCGCCGTAAAAATTTTAAACAGGAGATTAATCCCGGTGAACGGCCCCTGGAAAAGCCGCACGACGTCATTGCCCGCCCCGAAGAAAATCGCCGCGTTCCAAATGAGCGTAAAAATCGCGACCAGCGCGAATTTGACAACCGCCGGCGCGAGCGGTTTCAGTACCACGCCATCATCTGCCGGTGGCGCGTCACTGCGTAAAATCGGAATTCCGGCATGCCAGCGCACCCGCGCCGCGCCGGCATGCTGCACGTAGGGGAAATTTTCTCCGTGACGCTCCGGCACGGCAGCCCCCTGCCTGTTTTTACCAAACAAAATGCTCAGGATCGGAAAAAAACCTACGCAAAAAAATAGCAGCCCAAAACCGCCAATCATAAACATTTCCGGGTAAAAGTCGCGCATCAATACAGCTTCTGCCGGATTATGCGGATTAAAATAACATACTTGCATCGTCCCCGCCGGGTAACGCGCGACCACCGCCGCTTTCGGCTGATAACCGCTGGAATAACCGTCAAAAAAACACGCGCGCGTGCTCTTAAATTCTTCACCGTCGATCCAATACCGGTAAAAAATATCCACGCTGTACGTCCTGCCGTCGTCGCTCTGGTGCTCGGCGACTTTGCTGGAAATGATTTCACAGCTGACTTCCGGCCACTGACGCGCCTGCAGAATCCGGAAAGCCGGCCGCGCGCAGAGGACATAGAATATACTGCCTCCGGCGATCATAAACACGCCTAAAAACAACGCGGGGACCAGGCGGTTTTTTATGCCCGCGCGCGCGGGTTCCGCGGCGCTGCCGCGGGAAATCGCCTGCGGATCTCTTTTGCGCACCGAATACTAGATTCCACCGCCCCCGATGACGATAAAAATCACCGGCAGAACGAGCACGAAAACGATCCACGGAAAACGCCGCTCCAAGACCGCCTGAGCCGGATTTTCCGGATTAACGAAACAGTCAACGGTTGCGCCGGCCGGATAACGCAGGCAAAAAACACGGATGGCCGTGTAATCATGCGAGGATATTTCAAGATTCGCCGGCCGGTTCGATTGATAGGTGGTTCCCTGATAGCGGTATTGGAAAAGGATATCCGGAGAAAAACGCAATGCCCCGTTTGCCGGGTTGCTTTCCGCGATGCCGCTGGAAAGAATAATCGCGCCGGCACGCGGCCAAAAATAAGGGCGTATATCTCGGAAGAATTGTCCGACGATCAGCAGGGAAAATCCCAACCCGAAGAGCAAAAAAATCGCGAAAAAAAGAACTAACGCCCGTGGTTCGGCCGTCGTCCGTTGACGCGTTCGAATCTGCATCCTTCCCCTCTTCCTCCGGCTTGAATTATACCACGGAATGCGGCGGCGCGGGTCTAAGGGATCTGGGTAGGTTCTCATGGATTCTCTGGTGATGGCGGAGCAGATCGCGGTGTTGACGGGGACTCAGCTCCCAACGCGGCATCAATCCGGCGGGATAATTCCTCCGCGTCCAACTCCCGTGCGCTCGCAACGATCTTGCGAAAGACCCCGACATAAGCCGGATGGTCTCGCACGAAGTGTTGTGCCTCTCGAATGGGAAGGCG
>JAMWCB010000120.1 GCA_023819605.1 Candidatus Omnitrophota bacterium | reverse complement strand
TGCCCCGCGCACCGCTGTTCCACAACCCCCTAATAATTTTTCAGGAGCATAACCTGCCAGGCATCTAACCGTACTGCCGCCACCCATTGCGGCGAAACGCCGCCATACCGGCGCAGATTAAAATTCACAACGGTCTTGCTTAACATATCGGTTAAATTCAAAACCGGGAGCGTGGCTGAGGCATCAGCCGGCGGCAAGGCAATGACCGCGCGCGCGGGCTGCGAAGAATAATTCACGATCCATAGCGATCTCTGTTCGTCTGCCTGCCACATCCCGGAAAGAACATTTGAACGCGGCGAGGCGCTATCCGTGGCGTCAAAGACTGCCGGAACACTCCAGATGCCCATGCGGCAGGCGTCACTGCGCAAAAAAACCTCCAGGAGACCATAAAATTTTTGCGTCGGCCGGTGGACGGGTTCCACTGCCGGACGGCACAGCTGGATCGGCGTCGCTACCGTATTGCCGTCGCGCTGACCGGAATGAATAAATCGCACGCCCGGGCCGCCCAGCGCGATAGTCGCCGCGGCATAGGACTGCTTCCGCTCCCAGACCGCTGCCGCGCGCGGTTCATCGTGATTTTCCACAAAATGCACGCCCCGCGAAAGATAAGCATCGGCTGTCTGGAGATGCTTACGAATTTCCTGGACTCTGCCGTCGCGCAGATAGTCGTAGAGCCGTTTATCATAGGTATAGTCAAAACCCATGTGCTGCAATTCCGCTTCCCGGTCCCAATACACTTCCGCGATAAAAATAAATTTCGGGAATTGACGCTTAACCATCGCTATCGTCTCCGTCCAAAACTCCGGCACATCCCGGATATTCTCCAGAAGCCACGCCGCCCATGTGGCCCGATATATGCCCGATATCAAGAGCATCGCCATATCGCAACGCACCCCGTCGCAATACTTCGCCATGCGCAGCAATTGCTCCTGCAGGGCGCAACGTGCCTGAGAATGCGATATATCGACCTGAACCGTATCCTGCCAAGGCGCGAAATAGGGATCCTTTCCATGGGCAAAATAACGTTTGCTTGCCGTGCCGTGAAAAAATAAATCCGGATACGATAGCGCACGTTCAGCCGGCGCGGAAATGAAATATTCCGGGTACTTTTTTATCCAGGGATGATCCATAGCCACATGGTTGGGAACAAAATCAAGGATAAGGCGCACACCCCGATTATGAAGCTTTTGTCGTGCCTGCAGAAGTTCTTTCCCGGTACCTACCCGTGCGTCAGGCTGATAACGGTACACCGCATAGGGAGAACCGCACACATCCTTGTCTGTGTAATCAGGAACACTCTGCCGCATCGCCTGTCCTAATGCCGCGCTATGCAAGGCCTGCCGCCGCGCCGCCGGACTGCGCTGCCAGATTCCCATAAGCCAGACCATGCCGCCGCAGGCAGACGCGGCGAGATCATCCCAGGCTTCTTCCGGAATCGTGCCCAGCGACAGCGTGCGGCGATAGCGCTGTTCAAGGCGCCAGAGCCAGAAAAATGCATTTTCCTGGTAGAGAAAGGGATTTTTATCTATGGGTTTTAGCCTGCTCAACTACTAATCCTTTTAGTTCCTACACCAACACGTTGAAAATACAGAATCAATGAACTACCCAGCAGCTTGCTGCGGGGTAGTTCATTTTAATCCGTATTTTAGGATACTCCTGCCCACGCATACGCGCAATATTATTTTAACATGATTATTGAGTTTGTTACCTGAGGGAACTTTGGGTTCCACAATGCGGGATTGTGGAACCGGGTTGCGGAAAACGGTCACAATTGCAATTCGGAATATTTCATAGTATCTTTTATTGAACGTTAAGTCCGCGCATATGTTACGCGCGTGAAACAAAAACAGAATTCTTTTCTGGACAGGATTACTCAATTTTTAAGAATAGCGGCGAAGCTGATGAAAATACTCAATTTGATCGTGCACTGTCTTGTCATTTTGACGTTATGCTTTTCTAACACCAATCTCTATGCTACGGCCGCACCCTTTCCACAATGCGGGATTGTGGAAAGGGTGCGGGATTACCCGGATGGATAAATTAAACCATGAGCGAGCGTTCCTCGTGCGTCGGTAACTATAATGACCGGAAGGCTATCCTGAGCGCGCGGCAAGAAACACACGCCGCCCAGACTGCACCGCATCCTTTTCGGCCGGGTCTTGCGCATAGTCGCCGGGCACACCCAAACGCAGCGTCGCGCCGGATGGTGCGCGGATAATCAAACGGTTTAATACCCGGCGCACCAAAGTTGGCGCGGCAAATACTTCCGGCACGGCAACATATCCGGGACTATCGCCGCCCTGTTTGAGCAAACGGTAGAGGCGGCCATACACCGCCGCATAGTATACCAATCGCAGGCTCAGCACCTCAAAATTCGTCGAAGAAACCGATGCCATTGAATTCCCTGCGGCGGCAAAAGCGGACAAAGTGCGCGCGAGGTAATCGCGCAGATGTACATCCCTTCCCGCCTCAGATCCAACCGACACTTTAAGAAAATTTATCAGGCGCGACAGCGCGAACAAAGTCATGATATCATCCCGCGCTATTTCTCGTTCATAGACCGCGACGCTACTGCGAAACAGCGGCAATTGCTCCTGCCATTGAGGAAAAAATGGCCGAATCTTACGAAAAAGCGGACTTTCCGGCACCGGATAAAAGATACTCGGGCCTAATAAAACCGGCTGCGCGGCAAGACGGCGCAATTCGGCGCAAGCCATCGCCCGACTTTGTCCCGGCATGGCGAGAATAAAATGAACCGTGGTCGTAATGCCGGCGCTCGAAAATTCCCGCGCCAGACGATAGACGTTTCGCGGCTGTTCCCGGCGGCACACTGCGGCGCGCATACGGCTATTCACCGTGCCCACGGACAAGTCAAGATGCGTCAGCCCGGCGTCAAGCAGTAACCGGCGCAGTGCAGCGGTTATACCCCGGCTCAACAGTCCATTCATAAAGGAAATGCGGATGGTTCCGGAATAGCGTTCGCGGATTCCGGACAGCAATGCCGCAAACTCCGGATTCAGATTCATATTATCATCTTCAAAATTAAAATGCCGGATACCCCGGCGATAACAATCTTCTATTTCCGCCAGCACATGCGCGGCGCGCCGAAACCGAAAACGTTCGCGTATGGCGCAGAAACTGCAGCCGAGCGAACAGCCGCGCGAAGCCAGAAGCGCGGCCGAGCGCATTCCCTGAAAATTATACTCTTCGCAATCGATGAGGCCGCGGTTTAAAATCGGCAGATTGTTTAAATCATCAATGCGGGCGATGGAACGGCTGATGCGCGACTGAGCGCCCTGACGCCGGTCACATAAACCGGCGACGCGTTCGGCGCTGCCTTTTCCGGCTACAACCCGGCAGAGGTCGCGCAGGCTATATTCCGCTTCGCCGCGTAGAACAAAATCAATCGCGCTTGAAGCCAACAACGTTTCCGGCAAAACGGTCGCCAGACGGCCGCCGGCCACCACCGGAATTCGCGCGTCGCAGTGCTTAACGCGTTGCGCTATGGCCAGAGTTTCACGCAGATATGCCGCAAAGTTTGCGGCGATGCCGACCATATCCGGCTGGAATTGACGCAGATGCTCGTCCACGGAACTCTCCGGCAGGCCAAAATGACGATAGTGCGAAAATAGACGAAATGCGGATTTGTTCTCTTGATAGTAGCGCTGCAGATGGCGGAAATCATCGGGCAGGCCGGCTGTCGTGGCTTTACCGCCGGCCGGCATATTGAGAATACGGACAGCAACACCGGACTGCTCCAGAACCGTGGCGAGGGACAACAGCCCCAATGGGTAGGCGCGCTGCGGCGTAAAAAAGAAATCCCGCACCGGCGGATTAATCAACAGAACGCGCATCCGCCGGCCCCTCCGGTGCCTTGTCCGGCAACACTCCCGGGAAAAGACATCCCTGCCGCGTGCCGCGCCGCTGCAATTCCGCAGTGACCAACCGAATCACGGTCTGTTTGTCGTTGATCCATTCCGGCGCAATCAGCACGTCCGCGCGCGCATCGGAAATCAGCCGCAGAATAACACAATCCTGGCGCAGACGTTCCAGAACATCGCAGGCGGACATCACATACTCCTGCCGCGACAAGAGCGGCAGGCGGCCCTCCGCGTACCAGCGGGCCAACTCCGTATCGCGGACGACATGCAGCATATGCAATTTTACCGCTTCCACCGGCGACTGCGCTACGGCGGCCGCGGTTTGCCGCATCATCGCCGGCGATTCACCCGGCAAGCCGAGAATCAGGTGCGCCGCCACGTGAATCCCCCGCGCCGCCGCGCCGGCGGCTGCCTCGAAAAACTGCGCGGCGGTATGGCGGCGATTAATCAATTGCAGCGTCGCCGCATGCGCGGACTGTAATCCCAATTCCAACCAAACGTCATACTGCCGCGCGTAGCCAGCCAGCAGATCCAGAGTATCGTCACTGACGCAATCCGGACGGGTGGAAACACTCAAACTCACACACTGAGGAAAATCATAAATCGCATCAAAGACCTGCCGTAGCCGGTCTACCGGCGCATAGGTATTTGAGCCGTTTTGAAAGTAGAGCACGTACTTGGCTGCGTTGCCGCGCCCGGCGCGTGCGAGTGCCGCGCGGATTTGCCCCGACACATCCACTCCGGTTCCAGCCGGCGCAGAAAATGCCCGCTCATTGCAGTAAATACAGCCGGATGAATCCAACGAACCATCGCGGTTCGGGCAGGTAAAGCCGGCGTTGACGCAAATACGCCCCACGCGCGCGCCGAAACGGCTTTTCAAATAAGCGCTATAAGAGTAATAACGTTCGCTCATCGCTGTTCTATCATGGTCGCGACGACAGCATCGCGGCAGCGCGACGGACAAATAAATTAATGGACGCGGTGGTATTGGATATCACACATCCGGCGACGTCATAATGTCCGCCGCCGCCATAAGCCTCGGCAAGGCGGGCCACGTTAATTTCACGCTTGGAGCGCAGGCTCACCCGGAGCTTGGCCGCTGATTTTTCACGGAAGAGTATCGCGATTTCCACGCCGTCGATAGACCGCATCTCATCCGCCACGGGATCAACGTCTTCGTCGCGGCCATGGCATTTCTTAAAATCAGCGCGGCTGACCAACGACCAGACAAGCCGGCCGCGGAGAAGAAAGCGGCAGCGCGACAGACAGATTCCGCTCAAAAGCGCATTCTGGCGCGTGCGCGACCAGTATACGGCTTCCGTTAATGAAAAAAAATCGATGCCGGTTTTCAGCATCTGCGCGCAGAGGAGAAATGTCTCCGGGCGCAGGGAGGGCAAGCGAAAAGACCCGGTCTCCACGATCAACGAAGTCATAATATTTGCGGCAATGGCTCTATCGATCGGAACGTGCAGCCGCCGCAGGATACGGTAAATCATTTCCCCGACTGCCGCCGCCTGCGGATCAAGGTAGCAGGCGGTGCCGAACGGGCGCCGGAACGGATGGTGGTCGATTTCCAGCACTGCGCCGATACCGCGGAACAGTCCGGCTGCCGCACCGAGCATTTCAGAGGTGCTGCAATCAACGGCAACCGCTAAATCGTAATCGCCGGCGGCACGCCGGACGATATGCTCAACGCCGGGCAGGGCGCGGTAATTAGCCGGAATGCCGTCCGGGCTCAAAAATGTTACTTTTTTTTTCAAACGCCGCAAGCCAAGCCCCAACGCCAACAGCGAACCGATTGCGTCTCCGTCCGGATTAATATGCGCGGAAAGAATAACGCGTTTCGATTTCCGCAGCAAGTCGACCGCGCCGGACAGGCCCTTCATCGGTCTTTATCCCGCCGGCGCGCGGCCTCATAGCAAAAAATCGCACAAGCGTTATTGACATTCAGGGACAAGGCGACGCCGCGCATAGGGATATATACCGCCGCATCCAGCAACGCCGTCAACGCCGGGCTGACGCCCCGTCGTTCCGCTCCCAGTACAATCCCCAGAGGAAACGACAGATGCGCCTCATAAAGGCAACGGCCTGTTTCGGCGATAATCGCGCCGACGATCTGGTAGCGCCGCTCCCGCGCAAATTGCACCGCTTCCGTCAAATCGCTCACTCTGGATACCGGCACATAATTATCGCCGCCGGCGGAAACGTGCAAAACCGTCTCGTTGATTTCACAGGCGCCTGCCGCAGGAATCACGGCGGCAAATCCGCCGAAACAAGCCATGGCGCGGAGCATCACCCCGAAATTATGCGGGTCGGTTATCCCCTCTAAAAAGACCAACACGCGCCGCTGCGGTTCCGGCGCCGCGGCCAACGCATAGTAATCGGCATAGGCAAACGGCTGGACATCCGCGAAAACACCCTGGATATTTTTCATCCGGCAGAGACGGTCGAATTTTCCGGCAGGCAGCGCCTCGATACGAATACGATGCGTTTCCGCCATCTGCGTGATTTCCGGAAGAACGGCCGTTGACCGTAAAACGATTTTACGCACGCTCTCCGGTTGCGCGCGCAGCCGTTCCACAACCGATCCCTTGCCGTATAAACGCAGCCCGTGTTTCATCTCGGCTACTCCTCTGCCTCTATGGCACGCAGATAAACCGGCATTGGCCGCTGGAAATATCCTGAACCAATACGTTATCCGGATCAAGTTCACACGCCCGCGCCATGAGTTGCTCGAATTTTTCCTCGTTGCCTTTTGCGCGGTAGGCCTGGGCAAGACGCACCCACGCGTCCGTAAACAGGGGATTAATCGCGACGGCTTTTTCCAGCAGGTCAACCGCCCGGTCAAGATCGCGTCCCAATAAAGGCGGCAGCAGCAGATAATACGTGCCCATGCCGAAAGCGACCGCATCGCTGTTCGGCAAGATCGATTCGGCGATTTTCAAATGCCGCAATACGACACTGCCGTTGGTCATTTTCGCTACCGGGCCGCCCCAATACGCGGCCATGCCTTTGGCGCCGCTGTACAGGCAATGCGCCCGCACATACGTGCCGGTATCCATCGCCCAGCGCCCGCGGCGCAACAACGTTTCCAGCAGAGCCCCGCACTCCGAGAATTGCCGGCGGCAAAAATAAAGATACGCCAGGCTGATATAGGCGGGAGCGAATGATTCGTCGACGGCGATCAGCTGCTGCAATGCGGCAGCAGCGCCCTCGGCGTGGCGCTGCCGGCTGATTTCCGCCAGCCCCCACTGCGCCGGGATATTATCCGGCGCAACGGCGCGCACGCGGTTGAATAACCCTGCCGCCGCCTCATGCTGGCCGGCTCGCAGCAGCAGGAGAGCGCGCATATAATCGGTTTCCGGGGATGCGGGCACTGCATCAAGCAACTCTGCCTGCGCCGGTGAGCAGGTTTCAACCAACTCGTGCGCCTGCTTCCAGTCAAAAGCCTGCGCGCGCATTGCCGGCGCGGCGAAGACACCGCTTACCGTTAGGCATGCAATAATCAAAAATTTCATTATCATGGGGCTGTTGCGAAACAGTTCCCCGGCATACAGCCCAATAAAAACCCGGCTATGTATGGCAAAAATCGAC
>JAMWCB010000119.1 GCA_023819605.1 Candidatus Omnitrophota bacterium | reverse complement strand
GGAGCCTGTGCCGCAGGCAGCGGGTACAGTGCAGACGATGACGGTGACGGGCTTAAGCGCGAGCACGACGTATTACTTTGCGATGATGACTGACGACGAAGTACCGAACCGGTCGTCGATGTCGAACGTAGTCAGCGGCGTAACGGCGGATTTGCCGGATACGACGGCGCCGGCAGCGGTGACAAATTTAAGCGTAACCGGGACGACGAGCAGCAGCGTGAGCTTGCGGTGGAGTGCGCCGGGGGACGACGGGAGCACGGGAACGGCGGCGGAGTATGTGATTCGCTATTCGACGAGTCCGATCACCGTATCGAATTGGGATAACGCGAAAGGGATAGCCGGGGAGCCTGTGCCGCAGGCAGCGGGGACAGTGCAGACGATGACGGTGACGGGCTTAAGCGCGAGCACGACGTACTATTTTGCGATGATGACTGACGACGAAGTACCGAACCGGTCGTCGATGTCGAACGTAGTCAGCGCAGGTACGGCCGCCCTTGCGGATACGACCCCGCCGTATACGGCAGGGCATAGCCCGAGCAAAGGAGCAACCGAGGTTCTGCCGGGTGTGATTCTCGTTGTGCATGTTAAGGATGATGAGAGCGGGGTTGATATTAATAGTATCATAATGAAAGTAAATGGGATTGTCGTGAAGCCGACGATTACCGGCACGCCGGCGGATTACACATTGACCTACGATCCGTCGATGGAGTTTGATTATGGGCAGACGGTTACTGTAACCATTGAGGCGTCGGATCTGGCGCACAATTAAATAGTTCGATTAGGTGAGAACTGGTTTTGGCAAGAGGGCGGGTGATCAAGCACCTGCCCTCTTGTGTTTTCGTCAAAAACTGATATTATGGTAAGCATGAAGAACCCGTGGAATTTGGCGAAGCTCTCTATTCTCGGCGTAATCCTGATTATTGTTTATTTGCCGGCGTTTGAATGGATGTGGCGGCAGTGGAATGTCTCGGAAGGTTATTATAGCCATGGGCTGCTGATTTTCATTGCCGCAGTTTATTTTTTGTGGCTAAAGCGGCCGCAATTGCGCGCTTTGACGGCGCTGGATAGTTCTTCCGTCGGATTTGCCGGGATTGGCGTCGCCGTGATTTTGCATATCTTCGCGATGGTTTTTCGAATGTATTTTCTTTCCGCTTTTTCCCTGCCGGTTATGTTGGGAGGCATTGCATTGCTCTGGGGCGGTTTCCCCGTGCTGCGAATTATTTTTTTTCCGCTGATGTATTTGTATTTTATGGTGCCGCTGCCTCTGGTCATTATCTCCAATCTATCATTTCGGATGAAAATATTCGCCGCGCAGGCATCAACGTCGTTGTTGACCGGTATCGGCATCGATGCGGTATTGCGCGGCAGCACGATTGTGATGCCGCATTCGTATTTGGAAATCGAGCTGCCGTGCAGCGGCTTGCGTTCGTTGATTTCATTGACCGCGTTCGGCGCCGCTTTTGCGTATATGGCGACTTTGTCACGCATCAGAAAATGGATACTTTTTTTTATGGCTGTGCCGATCGCGTTGTGCGCAAATATTTGCCGGATTGTTTTGCTTGGCTGGGTGAGCGAGGTGTACGGGATGGAAGCAGCGCAGGGATGGGTACATGACGCGTCCGGATTTGTTCTTTTCGGAGTAGCGGTTTTCGGCCTGGCGGTGATGTATATAATTGTGAAGCCCAGTGGGGAAGAGATAGAGACCGAGGAACGATAGAGTACCCACCGAGGGACGAGGGAAAAAACCGAGGGACGAAAGACGAGAGACGAGAGACGAGGGACGAAAAAAACATTGCTGCAAGCTACACGCTACAGGCTGCAAAGAGCGACGTACGTCGGACGAGGAGTGCCAAATGGCGGGTTTTTTGGAAAAGGCGCACAAGAGAAAAATCGAGCGGCAAAAGAAGTTGCGCACGGCAGCCTTGAAAGAGGCGCAGCGGATTGGCCGTTTGTTGGTTAGTCGTTTCGGCGCGCAACGGGTAATTTTATTCGGAAGTTTAGCGTCCGGGGAATGTTCGTCTTTTGGGGAACATTCGGATATAGATCTTGCGGTACAAGGGTTAGGGGAGAATTTTTATCGCGCGTATGGATATTGTTTGCGTCATTGTAATTTTTCGCTGGATATAAAACCCTATGAAATATTACCAGAGAAGTTTAAATCAGAAGTAGATAAAAAGGGCTTTTGTATTTATGAACAAATCAAATGAGAAAAAGTTTTCATGAAATTATCGCATTTTATTATTGTCGCGGGGTTGCTCGGAATTGTCGCGGGGATTACGTTGTTGTCTTACCTGCAGCCGGTGCAAAAGGATGAACTTATCGGGTTTGCGGAAAAAATCCCGTTGAATGTAAACACCTATTGCGGCAGGGATGTGCCGCTGGAAAAACGCATTTATGAAATGCTGGAAACGAATAACGTCATTATGCGTTTTTATGATACAAAAGACAAACCGGAAGTTTTGTTTTATTTCATTTACGATTCCGGCACCTATAAAACAGCCGATCCGCCGGAAAATTGTGTGCAGGGCGATGGTTTTACGGTTTTAAAAAAAGAGCGTAAAATTTTATCTATTCCGTACGGGGATAAGCACTATGAATTGCCGGTCAATGTCATGCTGGTGGAACGGCAAAAAGAGCGCCAGGTATTCGTGTATTGGTTTTTAGCCGGCGATCGGTTTTATGACAGCTATGTGCAGCAGCGCCGGCGTTTGATCAGCGCGTATTTGAGCATGCGGCCGTTAGGCGGCGGACAGGCGCGGATTTCGACGCAGGTGTACGGCAATGATGCGGAAGAAGCGCTGGGGCGGATATCGGATTTCATCACGGCGATGTTGCCGTATATTACCAAATTTTTGAAGTTGCATGAAAAATAAGTAGTAAATTAATATTCATTTCCTTTGCTTTTCTGCGAAATGCCTTTCGTGTGCGAAAATTTTTTCATAATTTTTTTGTCAGACAGAAGATGTGATGCGAAGTAATAATATATCCTATTGTTAATATTGATGTTATAAATAAGTAATTTTACGCGTAAGTTTATTTTTTTGGCATGATGTGTGCTTATTTCCGTGGTTCAGTGGAACCTTAGTCCTTTGATATAGTGCAATACCATGAAAAGAGCAAACTATCCGAAAGGATAGGACGGGCGGACGCCTTCCTGAGCAATGTTCAGGAGCAAAGCCACAGACCCTAACGTTTGCAGCGCCTTGTAACCGAAGTCCGAAAGACGAGTGACGACGGATGAACAAGTGAATTAATGCATGCGCAGTGCAGGCAAGGGTAGCTGGGTTGCCAAGGTAATTTCGAATTGCGTCATTTTTTTAAGCCTGTTTCCTAACTTTTGTGGAAACAGGCTTTTTTGTTATGGAGGAGGAAAGTCTCATGCGATTGATAACTTCAACAGCGATAGCGATATTGGCCGCGGTGTCCTGCGCAACGGCAGGTTATGCGGCGAATCAAATGGTCCCGGATGTATATAATTTTACGGTGCTGGCAGATTTAGGCGCGCCGTATTTAGCGGCATCGTTGCCGGCAGTCAATGCTGCGGATGTGTCCAGAACCGCGGCGTTACAATTAACGATTAAGGATGATTTGTCCGGTGTGGATAGCAGCACGATAGACATCAACGTTGCCGGCGAAACTATTGTGGCGGGCGGCGTCGCCCAGACGTATGTTAACAGCGACGGTAACGCAGTCGCCTATAGCGTGGAAATCCGGGAACAGTCGCCGCGGGAATGTGTGGTGCTGTATTATCCGTCGGATTATTTTAAATATCAGCAGACGGTGCCGGTGAGTGTGCAGGTAGAAGACCGGAAAAATAACGAAAGCGGCGCGTTGAGTTATTCGTTTGTTACCCAAAGATTTATGCGCAGCCGGAGCATGCAGTTGCTGCCGTTCACGGTCCGCGCGTATTCGGAAGATTATGAACAGCAAAATCCGGTCGTGGTGACGTACGCCGGCGGAAAAATGGTCTGCGTGGTGTGGGAGCAGGTAATAAATGGCCAGGGCGGTATCTATAGCGCCGTTTCCGCTGATTTTGGGCAAACTTTTTCGATGTTTCGCAAAATTAGCGATGTCGAGGCAGGTCTGGATTGTCGCAATCCCGCCGCAGTTGCCGATGCGCAGGGGAATATTTACGTGGTATGGGATCAGCGCGCTGCGGCCGGCACCGCGGATATATATATTTCTCGTTTGCCTGCCGGCGATACGGACTTCAGCCGGCCGAGTATCGTATATAATGATAACGGATTGGCGAATCAGACATTACCGGCGGTTGCCGCCGGCCCGGCGCTGACTCAGGATGCAGACAGCCAGACGATCGAGCCGGCTTCGGTGTACGTGGCGTGGATCGACGATCAGGGCGGCGCGGCAACCGTACGATATACGCGCACCACGGCGGCGTATCAGGACGCGTGGAATACGTTCGTCAGTGTTCCGTTGCGCGTGGATGCCACCCGCAGCGGCCAAGTGCCGCAGGCAGTGAGTATCGATGTCAGTTCCACCGGCTCTATCGCGTGTGTTTGGTCGGCAAAAAATACGGACGGAACGTCCAGTGTGTATATGGATTGGGCGGCAAAGACTACGATCGACGGCGGTGAAGTATTTCATACGGACACGCAAGTTAGCGGCGGCACTGCCGGCAACCGTAAGCCGGCGGTGTGCATCAGCGCGAATGCCACGCGTTTGAATGTGTTGTGGTTGGAACAGATCAATGGGCGGGAGCAATTGAAATTTAACGATTATCGCTGGACCGGCAGCGCATATGCGCTGAGTGGAAGGATATATCCGGTATTTGATACCGCGGTTACGGCCGGAACCATCGGCAATTTTATGATGAGTATGGATAATCGGCTGGATGTTTTTGTCGCTTGGAGCGCGTTCAACGGGAGCGTCAACCAGATACATTTAGCCGGCGCGACGCATCACAATTACGCGTTTTCATTGTTCGCGCAGGAATATGTTGAAAGTAATCAACGAAACCCGGCGGTAGCCTTGAGCGATGCCGGGGCGCACTACTATGTCAGTTGGCAGGAGGAAGGAATCGATGGGCATCAGGTTATTTATTTTGAACGTAATTCGTTTATTGACACGAGCGAAACGTATGAACAGACTGTTGACGGCGATGCCGGCGGCACGGTTGTGGTTCCGCACGGAGTGCTGCAGGGGTGCTCGTTGCAAATACCCGCCGGCGCCCTGGCGATTCCCCTGCGCATATTTGTCGCGGAAGTCGTCGAGCCGCCGCCGATGCCGCGCGCCGATGTGAAGATTATCGGTTCCGTGGTCGATTTCGGGCCCGGTGATACGCGGTTCGCGCAGCCGGTGACGATAACCATTCCTTATGCGGAAAGCAATTTAGCTGCACAGGGGAGAACGGAACAGGATAGTTTCGCCGTATATTACTTTAATATTAAAAGCGAGGCATGGGAATTGGTTCCCGGCGCGTTCGTCGATACGGTGAATAACCGTGTAGCGGTAACGACCAATCATTTTTCCATGTACGCGATCGGGGTTAGCCCGGCAGGGCAGTCGCAGTCGGCTCCGGAAGCCACTCCGTCGCCTGCCCCGACACCGACGCCCACAACGCCTACGCCGACGGTTACGAATAATGACGGCGGTTCCGGGAGCGGCGGGTGTTTTATCGCGACGGCCGCATTCGGGACAAAGATGGCGCCGGAAGTGCGCGTTCTGAGCCGGTTCCGCGATGAGTACCTGTTGACGAATGAGTGGGGAAAAACGTTCGTACATTGTTATTATACGTACAGCCCGACAGTCGCCGATCATATCGCGCGAAGCCCTTCTGCCCGTTCCGCGGTACGGTGGTGTTTGCAGCCGTTATTGTCGTTGAGCAAAGTGCTCTGCGGCGCATCCGCCGAGTGATAGAAAAATCAAGCGCCGTTGCCCGCGCGAAAGCGCGTATCTCCCCCTCCAGGAGCTCCGGGGTTACGACCCCGGAGCTCCAATTTTTTCGGCCAGTTTTGCTTGACTTGACGGACGAAGTGGAGTAATCTTGCATATAGATACTCGAACAGCGCATCATAGCGTTGCGCACGACGGTTCTCCCAGCGCTCTTCAGCGCGTCTTAATGGATTATCATAAATCTCACGGTGGAGATGCACGCCGGTCCATTCTTTGGATTTGCGCGGAGTTTAGCTTTAATGGCGATGATGCGGTTAGCCCGCATATTTCAGGTTCAGACGAATAAATTGCGCGAGGTTACCCCGGCAGCGGCTGTCGCTGCTTATGATTTGCGACGGCGCCTGCCCTGCGGGAGAATGTTGCAATCTCCGCGTAATATTTTCCGGTTAAAATTTTTGTCTATCGCCCTGGCCGGGTGTTGCTGCGGTATGGCGATTGCCGGAGGGGCGGCCGCCGCTAATTTTTCCCGGGATACTTATTCGTTTACCTGCATCGCCGAAACAAGCCTGCCGGTGGTTGCCGATTGCTGGCCGCAGGAGGGCGCCGTAAATGTGCCGGTCGATTCCAGTATCTGGCTCTATGTGCAGGACGCGCAATCCGCGATTAATCCGGAGTCGTTTCAGTTGACCGTCGATGGAACGGCGGTAATCAATAAGGGCGTTATTCAGAAATATCTCCGCGATGACGGCCAATGGATAGCTTATGATGTGTTGCTCTATCAGGATTCTCCGGTTACGTACAGTATCGAATACCATCCGCCCCATTTTTTTAATTACGCCCAGGCGGTGGAAATTTCGCTGAGCGCCGCGGATAAATACGATAACGCGGTACAGCGCGTCTATTCGGTTACCACGCAATCAATGGTCGAGGGAACTCCCTGCGGTTTTATTCCGTTGGAAAATATTTTTAACGAGCCGCCGGTCGGCGCGGCGTTTTCCGCCGCGGCGACTGTCCTGACACTGCCGGAGCAAAAAAATGCGCGCAGTGCGGTGTCGCGCGACGGCAGGCTGGTCGGGCTGGTGTGGGAACAGCTGTCCGCGGCCGGCAATCGGGATATATATTTTACCTATTCTGCCGATTACGGACAGCGCTTTAGCCGTATCGTGCGCGTGAATGATTCTCAAGAGCCGGCAGAGGCTGCCCAGCCGGACGTCGCCGTGGATAGCTATGGCCGTTTTGCCGTCGTGTGGCAGCAGAAATCGGCGCCGGGAGCCTGGGATATTTATGCCGCGGTTTTTGACCCGCAGCAGCCGCAGTTCTCCTCGCCCTGCCGGCTGTATGGAGATCCGGCAGCGGCGCGCGATCAAACATCACCCGCTATCTCCGCTTCGCTGGGAGCCGCGGGTGTGGCCATTACCGATATACGGTTTCATCTGTGCTGGCTGGATAGCGCAGCGGAAAATTCGTTTGTGCGCTATGGTTTTTTTTCCGCGGAGGATGTGGCTGCTGCGCGGCCGATCGGAACGGTGCTGAGCGTCAATGACGCGCTTGCCGGCCAGAGATGCGCGGATCCCGTGTTGGCGGAAGACGCAGCCGGCAATGTGGTGGTTGTCTGGCGCACGACGCGTGTGGCGGACGGTTCGCAGAGTATTTGGTACGACCGTGTTTCCGGCGGATCTGCCGGCAGCGACGTGTTGGTGTGCGCGGCTAAAGCCGCGCCGATTGCGCCGGCAGTGTTCGTCTCGGCCAACGGTTCCCGCCTCTATCTTGGTTGGGGGGAACTTTCTCCGGAAGGCCGGCGTATATATTTCTG
>JAMWCB010000118.1 GCA_023819605.1 Candidatus Omnitrophota bacterium | reverse complement strand
GGCCCGCGATCACGTCGAAGCGCTCGAGCAGTTCGGCGAGCTTGGCGAAGTCGCGACCGAGGAAGGTCCGGATCGATCGCCGGCCGACGTCGAACACCGCAGGGCCCGGGTTGGACCCGTCCGCGGCGGTCCGCCCGAGGCTCGGGAACTTGCCGTCGGGCGCGCCGAGGGCGTTCGACGGCCTGTTGCGGCCGTTGGACGACCCGACGGCGCCGTTGTTGGCCCGGTCATTCGGACTCGCAATTTTTTCTATTATTTCCGCGCTGGCGTTTGCCACCGTTCTTGGAACCGTCAGCGGGTTAATCGTGGCCGCTTCCGGAGCGGTCGCTCACGATATCATGGATCGCTTCATGGGCATGAATCTCACCGATCATGAGAAAGTCGCTGCCGGCAAGATTGCCTCGGTTGCGGTAGGCGCGATAGCGATCGTACTGGGGATTATTTTCAAAGGTATGAATGTTTCCTATCTGGTCGGTTGGGCATTTGCGGTCGCCGCTTCCGCGAATTTACCCGCGATTATGATGATTCTCTTTTGGAAAAAGACGACGGCTCAGGGAGTATTTTTGTCTATTGTCGTTGGTTTGACGGCTGCGTTGGGGCTGATTTTGCTCTCGCAGGAAACTTTCACCAATGTTTATCACCTGGTTGGGGTTAAAGCGCCGGTGCCGCTCAATAACCCGGCGATTATTTCCGTGCCGTTGAGTTTTATGACGCTGATTATTGTTTCCTTGCTGACACAAAAAAAAGTCTCGGTGGCAAAAATCAGTTAAAAGTTTTGCAGCTTATGGCAGGCTATGGGCGTTTGAGGTTTTCGTTATCGGCGATATTCACGGAACCGCTAACCCGGATATTTCACCAGGAAGGCGAAATATCCGTCCGGAGGAGGGGGTGGTGACGATGAAGCTCCCCCGGGAGACTGTTCCGCAGGCACCCGGGGAAGTGTTATATGGCATTCCCGATTTCTTGCAGTGGACTGAAAGCTCTTTTTGTCGAGCGTGTAAAAGGAATAACCGTGGCGGACTTTTTCCGGGGTGTTGCCGCATCAGTTGCCTGGGAAAACAGTTTAACATGTTCTTCGAACCGGATTAAATAATCTTTGAGCGCGCCGAGGCTATAGTAGATCGCAAAAAATTCTTGGAAATAGCGTTTGTTGATTAATAAAAGAGTTGGGCGTCCGTCTCGGGCGGCATTCGCGTTTGCGTCCACGTGTTGATTGATTTGTTCAATCATTGTTTTTATTTTGAGCGCGTTAAATTGTTCGCTGATCGGCGCGGTTCCTACGGAGTAATCGATGGCCGCGATTAATGCAATCAGCACCAACCGTTGGTTGGAATTGGCGGCATGCAACAGGTTTGATTTGAATAGGCGATAGTCGGTATAAAATTGTTCCATGGTGCTGGCTATGGTGGATAATTTAACTAGTGCTGTTTTGATTTTCTCCCAATCGGACTGCATTAATTCCTCTGAAATCGCAACAGTCGATTCTATGGCCTGTTGTATAAAAGTACGGTGTCGATTCAGGAAATTGGCTGCGGCGATTCGCATGCCTTCGTTCGACAGAGGGATCGGCTGGGTAAGGTGGGCGGTGTGCCCCTGTTGAAATGCGGCGAGCAGCGTTGGCGCCGGGATAGTGAGCGCCGGCGATAGTGTGTTGTGTAAGCTGACCTGCGGTAGTATGTGATGTTCTTGGCCGGCTGAGAGGGGCACCGGCATTAGGATAAACTCCGCGATGAGTAGTATGCCGATTGTTTGATAAAAAGTAACGTATTTTTTCGCCATGATCGTTGCCCGCGTGCGGTTGTGTATTTGTGACGTATTGTGAAAAGCATACCGTATATTTGACTGTTTTTCAAGGGGGATAGGATAGGTAGGTTGTGGATAGGATAGGTTTTTGTGGGCAGGTGTGGGCGCTGTTTAATCTCCCTGGAAGAGCGCTGCCGGCAGAATGGATAGATTCTGGAGAGTATATACAATGGCTTGTGGTTGGGGGTATTGATACAGGGGGATAGTGCTTGACATTGCCCGGGCACTGTGTTAAGGTAACTGACAGAATTATAAAAAGGTTACGATGCATCTTTATCCTTTGGAATTATTAAAAAACAGGTAAGGTGCCATGGATGATTTTAATACCGCAGGGAATGGGGTGCTTTGTCCGGCTTTCATCGATGTGAGTAATAGCACTTCCGATAGTTCGCTTCCGATTGTTCCCGATATTTTATCCGCACGCGCTTTTAAAAAAGCAGAAGGTGTATCGTTGTTTTTACGGCGGGTTCCCGCCGGAGCACGACGAAGCAGGCCCGGTTAATGTTTATCGAAGATGTCCGGGATTTTTTATTTTTGTGTTGCAGGCATAATGTATCACCGTGGATGGGTCGGCGGAGAATGTTTGGGGTCAGGATGTATTTTCGGGATACGATGGAATTAATCGGGACAATAGCCGAGGGGCGTGGCGAGGTGAGCATGCCGAGAATTCCCAGGGGGAATGGTGAGTTATTATAAATTATTAGGTTTGTCCAAAGAACCGTTTTCCACCAGCCCGGATCCTTTGTTTTTTTATGAATCCCGCGATCACGAACGGGCGCTGACGAATTTAATGATTGAATTGCGCCTGAAGCGCGGTTTGGCGGTTATTCTTGGGGACGTGGGAACCGGCAAGACGACACTCAGTCGAAAATTATACCAGTTGGTCAATGCCCAGGAGAATTTTGTCTGCCACATGATGCTTGATCCGGTGTACCGCGATGAGGAGATGTTCCTGACTTCGTTGGTGAGAAATTTTGAAGTAGAGCCGGATACGCGTGGGCCGTTGATGCTGAATTTAAAAGAGGCGTTGGAACGGTTCTTGTTTCACAAAGGAGTCGAAGAGGGCAAGACCATTGTGTTGATTATCGATGAGGCGCAAAAATTGAACGGTATGACTTTGGAATGTTTACGAGTTCTTTTGAATTATGAAACGAATGAATTTAAATTACTCCAGTTGGTTTTGCTCGGGCAGATGGAGCTGCATGCTAAATTGATGTCGATTCCGAATGTTTTGGATCGCATCAGTTTTAAATATACGCTGAATCCTTTGGATGAACGGGAAATGCGCCAGATGATTGATTTTCGGGTCAGGCATGCCGGGTATCGTTCCCCGATACCGCTTTTTACCGACCGGGCAGTGCGCGCAATTCATCGGCATACCCGCGGCTATCCGCGGCGGGTGAATATGTTGTGTCATAAGGCATTAAAAAATTTGGTGATGCGGAATAAATTTGCCGTCGACGAACAGATGATCAATCAATTGGCGGAAGAAGATATGCGGCAGGGATTGTATTGGATGAGTCCCGCGCCGACGGTCGTGGCGTAGGAAACCGGGGGGCTGCGGATATGTCACGGGAACTTTCTCCGGAAAAAAGACTGCTGAAAATTATCGAAGAACAGCAGGATAAGCCGCCGGTCGCAGTTCCCTCCGGCCGGCACGCTGGTGGTTTTTTCGGGACAATGCGCCGGTTGAGTGTGGCCTTGCCGGTGCCTTTGCGTTGGTGGTCGGCGCAAACAACGATTTGGGACATTCATCAAGTCAATGGTTTGCTGCAGGCGCTCGTGGTCATTGCCGCGGTGGCGTTGGCGATTTCCGCCTATACCGAAATCCGGCAATTAAACGTTGCGGCGCCGGCATTGCCGGCTATGACGGCGGAAGTTGTTGCGGTTCCGGCGGCAACGCTGCAGTCACGGCAGTTTTATTTAGACAAAATCCGCAAGCGGGATTTGTTTTCTTTAGCCGACCGCGATTTGAAAAAATTGACCGTTTTTACTGATGGGCAGGAAGAGCCAAGCCGGGCGAGGGAACTTATTGCGGATTTGAAGCTCGTGGGAATATCCTGGTCGGAAGACCCGGATGCGATTATCGAGGCGGAAAGAGCGCAAAAAACATTTTTTGTTAAGCGGGGCTATCAGATCAATGATATCGAGGTGAAAGATATTCTCAAGGACCGGGTGGTATTGCGGGTAGAAGGGAATGAGGTGGACTTGCGATGAAAGCGATTTCCATCGCTATGGCCGTGGCGTTGGGCGCAAGCGCGCTGAGTTACGGGAATGCGGAAGAGGTTCCGCCGGCGATGACGGCGCCGATGCAGAAACTTTCTGTTTTGCCGGCCGGCCTGCGCACGCCGATTTCTCTGGATCTGCGCAAAATTGATATTCATGACGCGTTAAAATATTTTGCGCTGAAGAGCGGGATAAATATTGTAACGACGCGTGCCGTGGAAGGACGGGTCAGCTTAGTCGTCGATAATGTCCCGGCCCAGGATGTCTTCGATATTATGCTGCGGGCGAATGGATTGGCCTATCAGAGGCAAAATGATGTGTATAATGTGATGACCCAGGCGGAATATAAATCCCTCTATGGCACCAGTTTTGCCGATATCCGCCAGGTGCGCATGTTTCGGCTGCAATACGCGATACCGGATCAGGCGTTCAGCTTGCTAGATGCGTTAAAGAGTGAGATCGGACGTATTCTGGTCGATCCGGAATCCGGGACGGTGCTTTGTTTAGATACGCCGTTAAATTTGGAGAAGATGGCTGCGGCGTTGGTGGAATATGAAAAACAGAATACGTCGCGGATTATCGTATTAAATTACGCGAAAGCCGCGGATGTGGAAGCGCAGCTTAAGAAACAGTTGGACGAAAAAAAAGTCGGGCAGGTGCACGCGGATGAACGCGGTAATCAATTGGTCGTGCGCGCGTTCCCGGAGCGGATGAAAGAGATCGAGGAATTGATCGTTTCGTTGGACCGGAAAACCAAGGAAGTACTGATCGACGCGAAAATCGTCCGGGTGAAACTGTCGAAAGGTTCGGATTGGTCGGTTGGGTGGGAAGGCCTTTTTGAAGTGAAGGGCGATGAGCGCAAATTGCAGTATATCGGTTCGTATCCGTTTAGTTCCGTGGCGCCGACGACCGCGGATTGGCGGTCGCGTGAAGCCGTTTGGCAGCAGACCGGCAATGTCGGTTCGTATCCGTTCAGCGGTACCACGTCGAATTTTTCCGCCAGCCGTCCGGTAGTCGGTTTTGAAAATATGCATGTCGGCGTGGTCGGCCCGCAGGATTTCGACGCGGTTTTTACGTATATCACTACTCAAAATGACGCAAAAATTCTTTCCAATCCGAAATTAGCCGTGACGAATAATCAGGAATCGCGTATCCATGTCGGCGAGAAACAGGCCTACGTGACGACAACGACGACGACCGGCCAATCCAACAGTACCGTTTCGGAACAGGTGACGTTTTTGGATGTCGGGATTCAGATGTCGGTCACGCCGACGATCAATGATGATGATTTTATTTTGATGAAGCTGAAAACCGAAGTTAGCAGCGTGGTGAGTATTCTGCGCACGCCTAGCGGCAACGCTATTCCGATCGTCGATACTTCTTTGGCGGAGACAACGGTTTTAGTCAAAGCCGCGTCGACGCTTATTATCGGCGGTTTGCGCAAAGATGAAAAGGGAAAAGTGGTTAAACGCGTGCCGATTTTGAGCGCGATTCCGATTCTGGGGAAACTGTTCGAATCGCGGCAGGAAACGAGCAGCCGCACGGAATTATTGATTATGATTACGCCGAAAATCATCAGCGGCGAGGCCTTGGAGGATGTGCAGACCCAGGATATCGGCCGTCCGGATATTAAACCCATGCAGAGTTATTCTGCGGTTGAGCGCCGCCAAGGAGAATTGGCTACGTATGCGCCGGCGCCGTTGGAAGATCCGGACGCGATGCCGATGAAGGGGTTTAAACTGTACCGCCGGCAGGCGGAGGCGGAAGGAATGGATATAAAGCCGTGAAGCGAGCGAGGGGTTTCACCTTAGCGGTAGTGCTGTTGTGGTTGAGCGCGGCGGGAGCGCCGGCTGGCGCGCAGGATTCCGCGGCGGAGGGGACCGCGCCGGCAGTTTCGACTCCCGGAGCAGCCGTGCGCGCGGAAACTCCGGTTCCGGCAGTTGAAGACGGCACGACCGATATCGTGCAAAATATCGCCCAGCAGATGCAGGCGTTGGCGCGCGATTTGAGCGCTAAAGGCCGGGCTTACGCCGAGCTGCAGACGCAATTCGCCCAGTTGCAGCGGGAGCATGCGGCGACGGTTGAGCAGCTGGCGCAAACACAACGTTATGTAAAGGAAAAAGAAGACGAAGTGCGGTTTTTGAAAGAGCAGCATGATAATTTCAGCAAACTTTTGTCTCAGGCGCAGGCGGAAATTGAAAGCCTCAAACAGAAAAGCGAGCAAGTAGCGGCGCTAAAAGAAAACTATGAGAAACGCTTGAGCGATTTTGAACAAAAACTTTCCGCGCAGGGGCGGGAGTTGCAGGTAGAACGCGACCAGGCGGCGCTGGAGCGGCAGAGTACCGCTAAGCAGCTGATGCAGTATGAAGAGCAAGTGCTGCAGAAAGAACGCGCGTTGGCGGACAAGGTTAAAGAATTTCAGCTGGCGCAGGATGCCGTTGCTAAGCAGGTTGCGGCCCGGGAGCAGGAACTGCAGGATCTACGGGAAAAGAATTCGGCGTTATTGCAGGAGAAAGAACGTTATTTGAACATGCTCAAAGGCTATGAAACCCAGTTGACCGCGGCGGATCAGAAGAGCGCGCAATTGCAGCAGGATTTGGAAAAACAAAAAAATGCGGCGCAGGAGCAGTCGGCGGCAGTGCGGCGAGAATTTCAGGAGAAGCTGAAAGAACGCGACGAACAGGCGCTGCAAAACCAGGAGCGCCATGCGTCGTCTTTAGCCGAATATAAGAAAATTCTCGAAGATAGGGACAAACTCCTTGCCGCGGCGCAGGAAGAAATCCGCAAGAAAGACGAAGTTTACGCGGTAAAGTTTGTCGAGAAAGAAAAATCCCTGCAGGACGAATTGGCGCAGGCGCGGCGTGAATCGGCGCAGCAGTTGCAGGCATTGAGCGAGAAACTGCAGGCGGAAGCACGCCGGCACGCGGAACGTGTTAAAGAATATGAGGCGTTGGTGAAAGAAAAGGACAGCCAATTGGCTGCCCTGCGCCAGGCGGTCGAGCAGCGCGGGAAATTGCTGATTGAGCTTTCTGGTGAGGAAAAACAACAGGAAGTATTGGCGCAGTTGAAAAAATTAAAAGAACAGAATGAGCTGCTTGCCGGGAAAAACAACCGCCTGGTCGAGGAAAAGCTGCAGTTGATGGCGCGGATGGTCCGCGTGGAAGACCGGGCTGCGGCGGGAGCGCCGCCGGCAGCCGCCGCCGACGGCGGTGTGCCGGCGTTGGCCAAAGAAGATTTTGAATATGTCCGCGGGGAGTTGAACGGTATGCAGCAGACCGTTCAACAACTGCGCGCCGAATATGAAGCGCTCAAGCGCGAGCATGACGGTTTGAAACAGGAAAAATTACAGTTTACCGGCGTGGTTGAGGACTATAAGCAGAAAATCGCGGCGTTGGAGCGTAAAGTGCAGGCAGCCGGCGAACAGATGTCCGCGCAGGAAAAAGAATACGGCGCAAAGCTGGAGTCAAACCAGCGGGAATTGACGAAACAGTTGAAGGAATTTCGCGATTTGGCCGTTGAGTTGCAGAAAAAGAACGAGTTATTTAATAAGGATAAAGAATTGTATTTATCCCAAATAGATGATTTTAAAAAGCGGTATGCGGCTTTGGAATCAAAGTTAAAAACCGCGGAGTCGGATCGCGACACGCTGACCAAACGG
>JAMWCB010000117.1 GCA_023819605.1 Candidatus Omnitrophota bacterium | reverse complement strand
CGCTGATTTCGAATTCCGATTCCCATTCGCCCCAAAAAATCGGGCGCGAAGCGAATGTCTTCGATACGGACCTGACCTATGACGCGATTATGCAGGCGCTGCGCACACGGGATAAGCGCAAATTCCTCTCGACCCTTGAGTTTTTTCCGGAAGAGGGGAAATACCATTATGACGGTCACCGCGGCTGCCGGGTGAGTTGTACGCCGGAGCAAACGCAGGCGTACGGCGGTATCTGCCCTAATTGCGGCAAGCCATTGACGATCGGGGTCATGAGCCGCGTTGCCGCGCTGGCGGATCGGCCGGTCGGATTTGTGCCCGCCGGCGCGATCCCGTATAAAAACCTGATTCCGTTGGACGAGATAATCGCGGACGTGTTTGCGGTGCAGGCCGGAGCGCGACGCGTTTGGCGGGAGTATGACAAAATCGTGCAAACCTTCGGCACGGAATTGGCTATTTTACAGGATGTGCCGGAAAATTCCTTGCGTAAAGCGTTGTTGCCGGAACTTACGGAATCGATTATGCGTATGCGGCGCGGCGAAGTCGCGCTGATCGCCGGGTATGACGGCGAATACGGCCGCGTTTCCACGGCGCGGCGCACTGACGCGCCGCCGGCGATGCACGGACGGCAATTCCAATTTTTCTAACACGAACCGGCGCAGGCCGCGGAGCTTCGGACAATGGAACGATTTACGGTTCGATCAACAAGGCGTGTAGAATTTCTGAATATAACCGCGCGGGTGCAAAACGCGGTGGCGCAGCACGGGCTGCAGGACGGGCTTTGTACGGTATTTATTCCGCATACCACGGCGGCAGTAACCATCAACGAAAATGCCGACCCGGACGCCGTTGCCGATATGATCCAAATCATCGGACGGCTGATTCCCCAGCGTGGCGATTACTGCCATACCGAGGGTAATTCCGACGCGCATATGAAAGCGTCGTTGCTGGGATGCGCGCAAACGATCGTTGTCGAACAGGGAATACTGCAGCTGGGAACCTGGCAGGGAATATACTTGGCGGAATTCGACGGGCCGCGTACCCGCACGGCCTGGGTTAAATGCCTGCCCACGCACGGGAAGGAAGTTCGTTGATGCCCGAATTACCGGAGGTCGAAACGATTCGTTGCGGTTTACAGCGCAGCCTTCCCGGCCGGCGGATTACCGCGATAACCATTCAACGCCCCTCGCTCCTGAATAATCCTCCCCGCCGGTTTCGCCGCTGCCTCTGTAATCGCACCTTCGGCGCGGTGCTGCGCCGCGGGAAATTATTGATTTTATCCCTGCTACCGGATGAGCCGGCTGCGCCGCGGTATTTAACCGTTCATCTGCGCATGTCCGGCGGTTTAACGTACACGGCGCAGGCGCGGTCCGACGCGCGGGTTATTTTTAAGTTAGATAACGGCATGCAACTGATTTATACCGATCAGCGCTGTTTAGGACAACTGGAAGTAGTGGATAATTGGCAATGCCTACCGCTGGTCCGCTCTATGGGCCCGGAGCCCTTGGAGCCGAATTTCACGCTCGCATGTCTTATGCAAATCCTATCCGGCAGCGGTACACCGATCAAAAACGTTCTGCTTGATCAACATAAAATCGCCGGTATCGGCAATATTTACGCGGCGGAGGCACTATTTGCCGCCGGGATTGACCCGCGCCGGCCGGCTGCCGGGTTAAGCCACGCGGAAGCGGGAAAACTGCTTGCCGCGATTAAATCCATTTTGCGCGCCGCGATCCACTGCCGCGGGACGACGTTCAATAATTATCGCGACAGCCGCGGCAAACAGGGCAGCTTCGTCCGGCGATTGAACGTGTATGGACGCGCCGCCGCTGCGTGTATGCAGTGCGCCCAACCGATCCAGCGCATCGTGCAGGCCGGCCGCAGCACGTATTTTTGCGCATGCTGCCAGCGCTGAAGTATCCCGAAAACGCTTTTCATTTGCCTCGGCCGGTATTTATTTGTTATAATACCGCTGCGTATATTCATGCTGCCGTGAGCTGATGGTGATGTAAATCGTATGCTCGAACGAAAAGCACTTATTGTTGAAAATAAACAGGTTGCGCCGGGTATGTTCTGGCTGGAACTGGCGGCCGCGGATATTCCGGCACAAGCCGTCCCCGGGCAATTTATTCATGTGCGTGTCGCTTCTACGTTCGATCCGCTACTGCGCCGGCCGTTGAGTATTGCCAAACGTATCGTCGTCGACGACGATTCCCCGCGGTTGGGCATCGCCTATCGGGTCGTCGGCCGCGGCACGCAGTTGCTTGCCGAAAAACGTTTGGGGGAACAACTGGATATTCTTGGCCCGCTGGGCAACGGGTTTGCGCTCGCGCCGCTGCTTGACCCGGACAAGCCGCTGTACATAGTCGGCGGCGGCATGGGTTTCGCGCCGTTGATTTTTTTGACGCAATGGCTCTCGGAACAGCGGAACGGCGTGCGGCCGACGGTTTGTATCGGCATGGATACCGCCCGCAATTTGATTTGCCTGGACGAATTCGCCAATTACGGCGCGGCTATTTTTTCTGCCACGGATGACGGCTCGCACGGTTTTGCCGGATATGTCACGACCCTGTTCGAGCATTTGCTCGCGCGACAAGTCGGGAAAACGCAGCCGGCGCGGATTCTGGCCTGCGGCCCCATGAACATGCTCCATGCCGTGCGCGCGCTGGCGGATACCTATGCGCTGTCCGGCCAGGTATCGGTTGATGAAATGATGGGCTGCGGTATCGGCGCCTGCTTGGGATGTGTGATAAAAGTACGGGATGCCGGCGCTGCCGGTTTCGTGTATAAACGTATTTGCGCGGACGGGCCGGTTTTTGATATCCGCGACATCTGCCGGGAGGACTGATATGGAACCGTGGTCTTTTCTGTTTATTGGACTGATTGCCGGGATTTTTAGCGGGTTATTCGGTATCGGCGGGGCAACGATAACCATCCCGGCGCTGGTCTGTATGTTTAAATTCAACCAGCACCAAGCGCAGGGGACGATGCTCGCGGCAATGGCTTTTCCGATTACTTTGCTGGCGGCGCTTAAATACCATCAGCAGGGCTATGTGAATATTCCGGCAGCGGTGATGATTGCCGCCGGTTTTGTCGGCGGCGGTGTCGTTGGAGCGGCCAGTGCGTGCATGCTGCCGGGGCTGGTGTTAAAAAGAATTTTCGGCTGCGTGCTGCTCCTGCTTGCCGGCCAACTGATATTTTCAAAATGAATTTTTTGCCGAACATCTCTGTTCAAGATGCGGGAGGTATGCGCAGCTCATGAATCTCGCCGTGCGTTTCGGCGCCCTGGAATTACGCAATCCGGTAACCGTCGCCTCCGGCACGTTCGGGTACGGCCGGGAATTTGCCGAGTTGGTGGATTTGCGTGCGTTGGGCGCGATTATCACTAAAACAATCACCCGCCAGCCGCGGCAGGGCAATCCGCAACCGCGCTTGGCGGAAACTGCCGCCGGCATGCTCAACGCCATCGGCTTGCAGAATGAAGGATTGGAAAATTTTCTCCGGGAAAAGTGGCCGCAGTTGCGCGAATACGGCGCCCCGGTTATCGTCAGTATCAGCGCGCAGGACGCCGCGGATTTCGCAGCCATGGCGTCAACCTTGGAACAGGCCGGCGTCCAGGCGGTGGAATTGAATTTATCCTGTCCGAACGTCGCCTATGCGAAATTAGCCGCCGGCGCGGCCGTGTACGCGCAGATTCCGGAGGCAGTGGCCGAAATTGTTGCGCGCGTGCGTCAGGCGGTGTCGTTGACGATTTTCGCTAAACTCAGCCCCAACGTCACCGATATTGTTCCCATCGCTCGCGCGGCGGAGACTGCCGGCGCGGACGCGCTCAGCTTAGTCAATACCGTAATCGGTATGGCGATCGACATCGACACCTGGAAGCCGAAAGTGGCCAATGTAACCGGCGGGTTAAGCGGGCCGGCGATAAAACCGATTGCGGTGCGTATGGTGCACGCGGCGGCGAAAGCGGTTTCCATTCCGGTTTTAGGCATGGGCGGCATCGCGGCTACGGCAGACGCCGTAGAATTTCTCTTGGCCGGCGCCACGGCAATCAGCGTCGGAACGGCGAATTTTGTCAATCCCGCGGTATCCATGGAGATACTGGCCGGAATCGAACAATACTGCCTGCAGCGGAATTTTTCGGATATCCGGGAATTAATTGGAAAGGTTCGTGTATGACGCGAAGAAAAACGCGCCTAATCGTCGCGTTGGATGTTGCAACGTTGGAACAAGCCGAGTCGGTAGTGCGGGAATTATCGCCGCTGGCCGATTATTTTAAAATCGGCAGCCAGTTGTTCACCGCCGGCGGTCCGCCGGTGGTGGAAATGGTCCGCCGTTACCAGGCGGATGTATTTCTGGACTTAAAATTTCACGATATTCCGAATACAGTGGCCCAGGCGGCGCTCAGCGCGCTGCGATTAGGCGTTTCCATGTTGAATGTGCATGCCGCCGGCGGTGCGCTGATGCTGCGCGAAGTCGCCGGGGCCGTAGCCGCGGCGTCCGCGGGCGCTTCGCACCGGCCGCTCGTGCTCGGGGTTACGGTTTTGACCAGTATGGATCGGCCGCAGTTGAACAGTCTGGGCATAATGCGCAGTGTAAAAAATCAGGTGCTCGCCTTGGCGCGTTTATGCCGCGCATGCGGCTTAGACGGCGTCGTCTGCTCCGGGCAGGAAATTGAGGTGCTGCGCCGGGTGGTGGGGGAGGAGTTTGTCTTGGTCGTTCCCGGCGTGCGGCCGGCCGAGGGCAACGCCGACGATCAGAAGCGCATCGTTACTCCGGCTGCCGCGGCGCGCCGCGGCGCGGATTATATTGTCGTCGGCCGGCCGATTCTTGCGGCGGCAGACCGGCAAAAAGCTGCGCAGGCGATTTTAGCGGAACTTTCCAAGGATCTCCGATGCACGCAATGACGCGTACCTGCGAAATAACTTCATTGTACCAGAATATCGCGCCGGATTTTTATGCGCGGCAATACGGCGCTGCCGGCATGCGGGCCGCCTGGTTCCGTAATCGACAAAAAACTGTTGCACGCTTAGTCCGCCGCTACGCGCCCGAAAACGCGGCCATCCTCGATATCGGCTGCGGGAATTGTTTATGGAATGCCGAGCAGCGCCCGGTGACCGGCGTCGATATTTGCGCCCCGATGCTGGAATATAACCGCGCGACGCAGAAATCGTTCCAACCGTTGCGTGCGGATATCCGGGAGGCAATTCCGCTGCCCGGCGAATCGGTCGACCTCGTCGTCATCACGGAAGTGCTGGAACATTTCCGCGATTACGCGCGGATCATCGAAGAAATCGCGCGCATCCTGCGCCCGGGCGGGGTTGTCGTCAGTTCCGTCCCGTACAGCCGCTTTCCCGGTTTGTGGGGAATCGTCTTTCCGCTCTGGTGCGGCTTCAAAGCATGGCGGGACCGCGATTCATATTACGCGCAGCAATGCGGGCATGTGGTCGGGTTTGATTTTGACACCGTGCGCAGCGCCTTTGCCGGTTCATTCGAATCGCTGGAGCTGTTTTCGAGCTTTTTACTGACGATTTTTTCTGTCGTCCGGAAGCCGCGCCAATGAAATCATTGGGAAAATATTTTAAAATTATTCGGCAACGGCCGCAGATCATTCCGCGCGCGTTGCGCGGTTTAGTGCGGGCTACGCTGCTGCGACAGCCGGCGCTGCGCGGGGTGGAGCTGGCGGTGACCTATCGCTGCCAGGCGCGTTGCGCCAAATGCTCAGCGGTCAGTTTTGAGCGGCCGGGTGTGCCGGAAATGAGCCTCCCGCAGATTCGCGACGCCGTGCGTCAAATCGTTTCTACCGGCGCCGTTTTAATCGATATAACCGGCGGCGAACCGCTGTTGCGCGCGGATATCGTGGATATCGCTCGTATCGTCGGGCGAATGCCGGTCATCGGCTCGTTGGCTAGCAACGCGCTATTACTGAACAATTCGCTCGCGCAGGATTTGCGCGGCGCCGGGATTTCGGTCATGCAATTCGGCATCAGCAGCCCGGACGCGGAGGAACACGACCGCGAGATCGGCCGGCCGGGCAGCTTTCAAAAACTTTTAGCGGCGATTGAGCTGGCAAAAAGCCGCGGGATTGAGGTATTGCTCAACGCGGTTATTACGCGCGAGGTACTGCATTCGGTTCGGATGCGCCAATTGGCAGATCTGGCGATACAATTCCGGTGTTTTCTGTCGCTTGTTTTACCGGCGCCGGTCGGGCGCTGGAGAAACGCGCCGGTAACGTTGACGTCGGACGATTATGCGATACTTCGCCGCTGGTTGCGCTATCCGTTCATTACCATGGATACGGAAAGCTGCTATCGCGGCGGCTGCCCGGCCGGATCGGAAAAGATATACATCAGCGCCTACGGCGATGTCTATCCTTGTCCGTTTATTCAGCACCGCGTGGGCAATATTTTCGAAACCGGATTGCGCGAACTTTGGAATAAAACCGCGGCCGCAAGCTATGCGCGGTGCGTCAATATCGGACCATAACCTATTTAACCTTGCGGCGGCAGGGGGGACGGCTGATGCGCGTCTTATCGCGATTCGGATTACAAGCACTCTATTATCTCGACAACGAAGCGTTGTACCGCGCGGTGCGCCGGCTGATCGCTCCGTCGTTATTGAAACTGCTCATCCACATTACCGATCGGTGCAATTACCGCTGTTCCTATTGTTACGTCGACCGCGCGCGACCAGCCTTGCCGGAGGCCGCGTGGTTCGATCTGATTAATCAAGCGCAAAAAATCGGCATCAAAAAAGTCAATATCCTCGGCGGCGAGCCGTTCTGCGCCGCTTTTTTAGAACGATTGCTCGTTAAAATTCGCGATGCCGGCATGCGTCCGACGATTTACACCAATGGTTCTCTGATTACCAATGATTGGATTGCGCGCCTGCGCACAACCAAGCCCGTGCTGATTTTTAAATTCGACAGCGACACTGCGTGGTATCAACAAACCACCGGCCAGTCGACGGTGCGCTTGGCCGATATCGAGCGCACGATTACCGCCTGCGCACAGGCCGGCCTACCGGTTATGACCTTCACGACTTTGACAAAGTACAATCTCGCACACATCGACGCTATCTTTGAGGCATCGTTGCGTTGCCGCGCCTTTCCGGTGTTCGAACGCTATCTGCCGGTTGCCGATGCCGCCACCAACGCAGCCATGGAAGTCAGCGACGAAGAATGTGCCCAAGCGATGCAGGTATTCAACCGCCGGCTGCACGGTATCGAAAAATTATGGAAGGCTGCTCTACGCATTGCCGGCAGGGGATGCGGCTGCTACCGGGATATTATTTCCATTACGCCCGCCGGTGATGTCTTGCCCTGTCCGTATTTACCGTCCAGCGCGTCGGTCGGCAATGTGCAAACACAAACTCTGCCTGATGTTTATCGCCTGCTTCAGGCAAAACAGGGTAGGGAATATAGACACGCCGCGCAATGCACTACCTGCGAACACCATCATGAATGCGGCGGCTGCTATACCTATACGTATTTAAAACAGGGAATTTTTGCGCCACATTGCAACTATCAGTCCAGCATAGGGTTTTGTTCGTATCTGTTAATCGATCTCTACGAGTCGGTGTATCGACTTGCAATGAAGCTCACCCGGGCTAAAGCCCGGGGTATCTGAGCGGAATCCCGCAATTCCGCTTTCAACCCCGGCCTAAAGGCCGGGGTTTTCAAAGATGCGTGGAT
>JAMWCB010000116.1 GCA_023819605.1 Candidatus Omnitrophota bacterium | reverse complement strand
CATCGTAATAAACAAATGCCCATTGCCATCGTCATAAATACGTTTGGCATGAATGGCGCGCATATCCTGCAGTGAGCTCAAAGGCCACCATTCTTGCCGCTCTCGGGCTACATCATAGCGGGAAACACACCAGCCAAAATCAGGCATAAATTCCAGCGCGTAATAAGACTGCCGCATCTCATTGACGACAAATTCGATAAAATAAGGCGGCATCTGTTGTTGCCACATCAACACGCCATCTGTCATATACGCGCTGATCCGCGGATAAGGAATCATATACGGCCCGATCGCTAAATCAGTCTGCGGATAGACAAAGCCACGGATATCCACAACCAATTTCTGCAGGGCGGACGGGCTCAACTCATCGATGTCTATCGAAAAGGTTGGATGCTGCACGAGATAAAAATTTTTGACGCGCGGCTGATCCGGAGTCCCATCGCCATCCGTATCCTTTGACCGTGGATTAAGATTACTTTCATATTCGGTTTTATCATCGAGACCGTCGCCGTCTGAATCCGGGATGGTCGGACTGGAAGATACCGGGATGGAGAGCGCTATCCCATTATATGGCAGACTAATCACCCAGCCGGCAATCTCAATAAAATCCGTCAATCCGTCGGTATCGGTATCGGCATTCAACGGATTAGTTCCGTAGAGCAACTCCATGCCGTCGGATATGCCGTCGCGGTCGCTGTCATGCTGCCGCGGCGCAAGCCCAAGTTTTAACTCATAATCGTCGTTGAGCCCGTCATTGTCGCTATCATAGAGGTACTTGCTTGAATTTAATTCTTCGCTGTCGTTCAGGCCATCGCTGTCTGCGTCCAGCGGACGTATGGAACGCCATTGCAAAAAATCATCGATACTGTTCGGCAACACGTCAAAATACATTTTCACGTTATCACCGGTGGCGATGCCTACCGAGTAGTCATCAAAATACATCCAATACCAATAGAAAACCAAAAATACAAAATATGACCACGTATACCACAATTCATCAATCGTATCGACACGGAGAGTTACCGGGAAATTGGGCATGGCGATACCCGGTTCCACCCAGGCGCCGCACTCGTATTCATTACTCTTAAAAAAATTCGCACGGTCGATGACAAGCTGCCGCATGCTGCCTACCGGAGGGATGGGTACCGTCTGCGTATTCAGCGGACGCATAAAAAATTCCGACATCGTCGCCAGGTAGCCCTGGCGGGTGGAGCCGCCGGACGCCGAGAGTACAATATAGGGATACAGCTCGCTTCTCGATACATCGCTCCAATAAGGATCCCAGCCGCTGATCTTGGAGAATAACCGTGCGCGAACGGTAATGCGATCTCCCACATCCAGTCCATTGCCGTCCGTATCGTCCACAGCCACCGTCGGATCGCTGCGCAATTCGACTTGTGTCTGCGGCTGAAAATCAACGTCGCTTAAAAGATTGACAAACCAATTGGCCAGGTCAGTCGTCCAGTTGCCGAACACATCCGATAAGGCCAGCAGCCCGGCGATGATCCAACCGACATAGGGAATCATCCCAATCAGAAAGAACATACCATCCGTATAAAAACTAACCATCGTGCGCAGCAATTCGCGGGTCATTTCCATGGTACTTAAATCGGAATTGGCAATGGATAAAACGCTGTAAATCGCAAAACCGGTATCTAAGATCAACGCCGCCGCGTCCAATCCGTCGACGACTTTTTCAAAATTTTTTAATACCTTGATCGTGTGCTTTACGCGGCAGGACTGCGAAATAAGCGTGCGGAATTTGGCAAAAGTCCCCAGTTTCGACAATTCGCCCAAATTTTTTCCGGCCAGGGAAACCGACCAGCCGATACCCTGCAAGGCCTTGATTGATTTATACGCATCCAGCGCAAAACGGCCGATATCCGCGCGATAGAGCAAGGACAGACCAGTCAGCGCGCCCTCGGAAAGCTGTTCGACGACGTTCGGCACAATAGTGAAATCACGGTCAACCGGATCAAGGCGCGGTACACCGGGACCAAACAAAGTCTGCTCGCCGGCGTTCCAATACATCATCAGGCTCATCAGCACATACGCGGCGTTTTGCTCAAGGTTTAATTCGGCAATTTCCGCCATAATATCTTTGAGCTCCAGCGCGTCTTTTCCCGAGCTATCGAACCAGTTTGTTTTTAAGGTCTTGGCGGTCAGCACCGGCTGGTCGGCAAAGCTAAAAGAAAACACGGTCTCATCGGCGAGCGAGCCGGTTGCGTCATTTAAATCAACACTCTTGGTCTTGTTTTCGAACAAGGCCAGCAGCGGCAAGCGCGTTCCCGCCGGCAGTGTATTAAGAATATCGGGAATCGTCGTCGTGGCGATAGCCGTCAATGCCTGCTCATCATGCGCGTACTCTCCTAAAACGCCGGTGACGGTTATGCCCTTGGACTGAAAAATTGCCGGCATGTCGACGATACGGGTATCCTGCGTCTGCAAAAAATCATAGACTGACTGTAAATTCGCCGCGACAGTCTGATTCAAATCCGCATGATAAAACAAGCCGCTGGCCGTGCCATAACTTTCTTCAATCGACATCCCGGTAATGCAAAACGCTTCCGGATAACTGGCCACACAGGTTTTTTCCGGCTCAGCGCCAGCTTCCACGTCATTATTGCACATGACGTTCCAGACAAACCTGCAGTTCAGGGTAAGGTTTGTCACCCCGCCGGCGGCAAAGGGAACGGTTGCGCTCAGGGCCACCGTCGTTCCCCGTTCGTTCACCGGCAGGAGCGGAACAATTAACATCGTGCCGTCAATAACAATTCCCGTGGCGGTAAGATCAGCGGCATTCGGCAGGCTGTCGGCCTCGATCTGGAGCACCGGAATAAGTGTGAGGTCTTCGACGGAATGATCGCGGTCCATAATCGAACCTTCGGTATCATCCGGCCAATCCCATTGTTTGAGAAATTGTTTCAAATGCGCAGCGTTCTGCGGACGTACCTGCAACGTGATGAACAGCGGCTTGGCGTCAGCGGCAACGCGCAGCGTGATGGCGCTCTGCTGGCCGGTTTTCGCATAGGGGTTAAGATCAATGCCATCGCTGACGCCGTCCGCGTCATTATCCATATCCTGGCCATTGGGAACGTTATCATTATCAAAATCCAACGAGCTGACCTCCCGCACTTCAAAATAATCATTCAGGCCGTCAAAATTTGAATCAGGCTCGCGCGGATCCAGCCCCAGATTGATTTCTTCCCCGTCATTGAGGCCGTCCCCATCGGAATCAGCATCCTGGGGATCAAGACCCACGACCCGTTCCACCTGATCCGGAAGATTGTCACTATCCGTATCCGGATACGCGGCCGTATACGGCAACAAACGATCCACCACAGATTTAAGCGGAAAAATCAGCTGCGGCTGGAGAACCATGGGCACCGGGATAGGTAAAGGATCCGCGTGCGCGATATGCGGCGCCTGAAAACCAAAGATTAACTGAATCATCAGAACGCTTGCAATACACCGGGAGAAAACATTGTAACGCCCGCTCATACAATTTTCCTTTCTGCTGCACACCCGTGATTATTTATATAATTCCTAACACTCAATAAATTAAAAAAGTATATATAAATAATATAAAATTATAATGAATAATACAATACATTTTCACCACAACAATAAAACAGGCGGGGCGAAAAAATGATCAGATGAAATGATTTAATAAACTGAGACTACCTGACGCCGCTTCAGGAAAACTTAAAAAAACGCACATACTCCGTAAAACGCGCGCGCACATCAGCCATGGCCATCGCCGCGGTTTTTTGCATCCCAAACCCCTGGACGTTATAACTGGCGGCAATCGTCCCGTAGGCGATCGCCCGCCGCAGATGCGTGGGGGTGAGTTTTCCCGCCTTGGCCAAATATCCCATCACTCCCCCGGCAAACGTATCGCCGGCGCCCGTCGGATCGACCACGGCCGCCAACGGAAAAGCCGGCAACGCAAACGTGCAGTCGCGGGAATAAAATAAGGCGCCATGCTCGCCCTTTTTGACAATAACCATACGCGGTCCGTATTTCGTGAGCGCACGCGCCGCCGTCAGCGCATTATTTTCCAGACTCAAATCACGCGCTTCCGCGTCGTTGAGGACGAGCAAATGGGCTTTTTTCATAATTTTTTCCAATGCGCTGCGCTTATTATGAATCCAAAAATTCATCGTATCCAGGCCGACGAACGCCGGCTGCTGCATTTCTTTTAAAAATTGATATTGCAATTCCGGATCGTAATTGGCCAAAAACACGCTCTTTATCCGGCGCTGCGCCTCATCCAGCCGCGGAAACGCACAGGTAAGCACGCCGAGTTCCGTGTTTAGCGTGCAGGCGGTATTTAAATCGTCGTGACGGTACTCGCCTTCCCATTTAAACGTACTGCCTTTTTCCTTCCGCAGAGAAGAAACGTCAATGCCCCGCCGCCGGAATAAATCGATATGCTGCGCCGGGAAATCCTCGCCGACCACCGCCGCAAGATGAACTTTGGCAAACAAGCGCGCCGACATGGAAAAATGTGCCGCCGAGCCGCCGAGCATATTTTTTTGACTGCCGTGCGGCGTTTTCACCGAATCCAACGCCACAGTTCCCAAGACAACGATACCCATCTCAAACTCCTTCCCGCTGCGCCGCTGGCAGGCAAACACACCGGCCGTCACGCCCGCGCAGAGCGTCCCGCTGCACTGCGCCGCGTAGATTCACCGGCGCGGCATAGTGAAAAAACCTATATTTTTCTCCGCCGGATCAACGCAGCGAACACGGCGACGATCGCCGGATCAAATTGGCTCGGCGTCGAATCCTGAATAATCCGTAACGCCTTGGCAAATGAAAACGCCTGCCGATAGGGCCGGTCGGAAGTCATCGCTTCGAACGCGTCGGCCACGGTCAAAATGCGCGCGCCCAAGGGGATCGCTCCTCCCTGCAAGCCCTGCGGATAGCCTTTGCCATCCATACGCTCATGGTGATGATAAATCATCGCTTTTATTTCCGCGGACAGATCCGTACTGTTAATAATCGCCATCGTGGCATTCATCACCGCCGCGGAAGGGGCTGCGACCGCCGGCGCTTTACCCGTCACAACCGAGCTGCTTCCCGCGGCGGAAGTACCCCAATAGAAATCGACCGGATCGAGGATACGGATGCCGATTTGCGGATGCGCCTTGATCGTCTGAAATTCGGCGGCGGTCAACGCCGCCGGCTTGGAAAGAATGCTTTCCGGTATGCCGATTTTGCCGATATCATGTAAAATCCCGGCTATTTGTATCGTATCCAGAAAACTATCCGGCAGCTTCAACGCGCGGGCGATAGCCACCGCGTACTCCGAAACCTTCTCCGAATGTCCCCGCGTATACGCATCCTTTTCTTCGATCGCCTGCGCCAGCGCGCGAATCGTACTCAGATATGTTCGGCGTAAATTTTTATAGAGGCGGACATTTTCGAAAGCGATCGACGCCTGATTGGCCAGGGTCGTCAGCGCCTGCTGCGTTTTGTCCGAAAATTCCGCCACGCCGGTCGCATAAATCGAAAACATGCCTACTAGCAATCCCTTATTGATGATCGGCGCATTTTGAACGGAACGCAAATTTTTCGGCACCAGCGGCCGCACCGGCTCCCGCAAACGGTTACTGATCACCGCGCGCACGGACAAGGGCTTAGCTAAATGCGCCGGCTGATTCAAATTTTTTACCACCGTGCCCAACGAGGACTCCAGAAACGCGACCGTTGCGCGGGATAACGGCCGCGCCGACCAGAGCGTCAAACAACATGCGTTGTCTTCGACCAAGAGCACGGCGAACAACTCCGGATAAAACAACTCCACCGCGCATTCGGCAAGAATATCGAAAAGCTTTTCCCGCTCCATGGTCGCGTGCAGGGCGCCGCCGATGACATTAAACCTAAATAATTGCTGAATTTTTTCTTCCGCGGCCACGTACAAACGCGCATTATTGATCGCAATCGCGCTCTCCGTGGCAAATTCGTGCATTACCGTCAAGTCGTCGGAAGAAAATTTCGCGGTGCCGGGAATCCGGTTCAGATTAACCACCCCGATCAGTCGATCGCCGAAGGCTAACGGGATGCACAGCGCGGTTTTCAACTTCGGGCGCGGCCGCCGGTGCCACTGCGATTGCACGGTCGCATTATCGATAAGCAGGGGTTTGCGCTGCTGCGCGGCATAACCGGCAATACCTTCGCCCAGCTTAATCCGGACGCTCTCCCTGATTTTCCGGCTCAATCCTTTCGCATCGGCGATATACAGTTCCCTCCGGCATTCGTCAAATAACATCAACGAGCCGGAATCCGCTTGCGTATTGGCCATCATCGTCGATAAGACAACGGAAAAAAGTTTTTCGAGGTGCAACGACGCTCCGAGCACACGGCTGATTTCCGTCAAACTGAACAATTTTTCAGACGGCTTGCCCGCGATGCTCCCCGCTAAACGCTCGATCATGCCGGGCCTCCGGCACTGCGGCAGGCGGCAAGAAACGATTGCATCGTCGTCGAATCGAAAGCGATAAAAAACTTACCTTTAACCGACGTCGATTCTTCGCCGAAGACGGTTTCGATCAGCAGCACCGTCAATTTTTTTCTGCCGAAGCTGCTGAACATATTATTTAACACCGCACTCGGCTGGCCGTCCATAAATTGCGGGCAGGAAGGAAAGATCGGAATGCGCGACAGTGAACTCAACGTCGACAGGTACGAGGACATAACGATATTGCCGATTTCCTTCATCGAGGAAATCCCGATTTGGGTGATAAATTTGCCCTGCGAAGTGGTTTTCCCGACAAGCAGTTCAATTAAATTGTGCGCGCTTTTTTCCCCGAATAACAACAGAACGCGTCCCTGCACTGCGCCGAGCGTATCCATCTGAATACAAATAACCGAACGGTCTTCCTGATCGACGTATTTACCGATTTCCGATGCCGCCAGCGTCGTAACCGTTGAAGTTTCCAGAGTAATTTTTTTGAACAGCAGTTGCGCCAACGCGATCGTCGCATTCCCGGCGCAAATATTCCCCCACTCTTTTAAAACATCCAAGTCATCTTTCGTAAAAATATTTTTTTTCATATCTAACTCCTTTTAGATAGGTTATTAAATTACCATAACATATTTCGAAAAATATTGTCAATACTGAAAAAAAGCCGGCACCTACACTGAACTCGAATGGCGTCCAAAAGATCTCGCGTCATGATGTGGAAGAGCATCGAGGCAAGGACAAGTTGGGAAATCTGCCCGCACCGGCAAAAGCCCTGTCCATCAGAGCGAACCGCGCAAGATGAAATGCTGCAGACAATGCCGATCGGACGATGTCAACTCTGAAAAATCCACGCCTAATTTATAGCGATCCTGGTACGATATGCGCTCAATCCACACCACGCGCCCGACACTGCGCACCGGCACCACGTGTTCGGCGATCAAAAGCTCCATAAACAGACGCGCATTGATGGAAAAAAAATCAAATGAATTGAGCTTAATGCCGGTTTCGCTCACATCCTGAGAAAGCGCATGATAAATATGCGGATTGAACCCGTTTCGGAATGGCCGTACTTGGACGGAGAAATTTGAATACACACGCGCCGCTCGGCGCTGTTCAATATCTACGCTGCCCAACTCCATTTTCAACTCCCCTGCATTCAATCCATTGAAGTTATATTATTTATCGGCAGTTCTTATGAAAACTTTACTCATGACTATAAAAAAAATACCTCT
>JAMWCB010000115.1 GCA_023819605.1 Candidatus Omnitrophota bacterium | reverse complement strand
GAAAAAAACCACATTACCGCTATCGGCAAAATTATGCCGCTCGCAAGAAAGAGAGCGCACCCGGGCCGCCGGTCACGGCAGAAAAAATAGCCGCCCAGAACGGCTCCGGCGATCCCGGCGTACGAAAAAAATTTGAACATCGACGGCGTCCACGCAGAATAGCCGGCAGTAAAAATTCCGAAGGTAGCGATAATATCGTGCCAGTTCACGCGTTCCAGCCAGTAATGTCGGGCAAAGTCGGTGATTTTTGAATAATAGAAAATCCCCCCGATCACGATCAGCATAAACGATAGAAAAACAATCCATAGCCACTTGCGCAGCTGAAGTTGGATTTTTTTTTCCGTAAAAAAAAAGCCGCCGGCAAAAACTACCGCAAGCAACAATGGATTCGCAAACAAAGAAAGGAGCGCGACCATACCGAAGATATACCAATAAAAATTCTTTTCTCCGGTCAATGCGCAAAAAAAATAATGCCCCAAACAACACGCCAAAAAACAATCCAGCACCGCTCCCCGTAATTCTTGCGCATACCACAGTTGTACCGGGCTCAACGCCATTATCCCCGTCGCGACAAGCGTCGATTCTTCATCAAGAAAAAAACGCGCCAGCCGATAAAAATAATACAGCGCTGCCATGCTCAACACTACCGATAACAACCGCAAGCTCTGATCAGCCGGAAAAATAAAAGAATAGAGATACACTAATAAATAATAGAGGGGCGGATTATGCTCCGGACGCATTTTTTCTAAAAACAACTGCAGATGAGATGCGCTATACTGGGCGGCGTGAGCGCTTATATACGGATAGGAAAATTTTTTGCTGGCTAACTCATCAAACCAAAAATCGAATCGGTTAATCTGATGTATACGCAACAACCCGGCAACTAAAAAAATGACCGCTACGGCGGCCGCATACCGGTGCTGATAAGAACTACCGAAAAACGGACGGTCACTGCTCATGCCGAATTCAACCAGGCGTGAATCCTCTGAGCGGCTTTTTTCCCCGCGCCCATGGCTTCAATAACCGTAGCGGCGCCGGTAGTGATATCGCCGCCGGCAAAAACGCCCGGCATGCTGCTCATTAACGTATCATCGACCACAATCGTACCATGCCGCGTCAACTTTAAATCCGGCAAGGTCGCCGTCAGCAGCGGATTCGGGCTTTGTCCAATTGCCACAATGATGGTTTCGCAGAGCAGCTCAAATTCCGACTGCGGAATCGGCACCGGCCTGCGCCGACCGGAAGCGTCCGGTTCACCCAGGGTATTTTTTTGACACCGCAAACCCTGGACCCAACCCTGACTGTCTCCGATAATGTTCAAGGGCGTGGTTAAGAGATGAAAAGCTATTCCCTCCTCCCGGGCATGTTCGATTTCTTCTTTGCGCGCCGGCATTTCCTCTTCACTACGACGATAGACGATCGTTACCTCACCGGCGCCCAGACGCAAGGCACAACGCGCGGAATCCATCGCGACATTACCCGCGCCGACCACACAGACACGCCTGCCCACGGTCACCGGCGTCTTATACGCGGGATATTCGGAAGCTTTCATCAGATTGACCCGGGTAAGAAATTCATTCGCGGAATAGACGCCGTTGAGCTGCTCGCCGGCAATACCCAGAAAATTCGGCAGTCCCGCTCCGCCAGCAATAAAAAAAGCTTCAAAGCCTTCCTGGCGCAAATCAGCAAAAGTTTTCGTGCGCCCTACCAGCACATTCAAAGCCAGATCGACCCCCAGGGCACGAATCGCGGCAATTTCCCGGTCGACAATGTCTTTCGGCAAGCGAAACGCCGGGATACCGTAACGCAGCACGCCACCGGCGGCATGCAGGCCCTCAAAAATAGTTACCGCATATCCCATTTTCGCCAAATCGGCAGCGCAGGTCAATCCCGCCGGTCCGGAACCGATAACCGCCACGGCATGACCATTGCGTTGGACAGGCGCAACCGCTGAATCCGCGCCCTGGCGCATCACCCAATCTGAAGCAAAGCGTTCCAGCCGGCCGATCGCCACGGATTCTCCCTTGCGCCCGAGAACACATACTTTCTCGCACTGGTCTTCCTGCGGGCAAACCCGTCCGCACACCGCCGGTAAATTATTGGTATCTTTGAGAATGGCATTGGCACGCACAAAATCATTATCTTTGATCGCGGCAATAAACCCGGGAATATCGATTCCCACCGGACAGCCGGCACGACAAGGGGCATTTTTACAAGAAAGGCAGCGCGCGGCTTCCGCAACCGCCGTATTCTGATCATAACCCAGCGCCACTTCCTGAAAATTTTTCGCCCGCTCCCGAGGATCCTGACTGGGCATCGGGTGACGCGCTTTATTCTCCGCCATGGAGCAATCCCCCTAAAAAAATTACCGCCGCTTTAATGATGGCGGCAATACAACTTGCACGGTAGGTCAAAACGCTTTTGGCGCTGCGATAACTCTTTAAAATCAACCTGGTGGGCGTCAAAATCCGGGCCGTCCACACACACAAATTTCACCTTTCCACCCACGCTCACCCGGCAGGAACCGCACATGCCGGTGCCGTCGACCATAATCGCGTTCAGGCTGACAATCGTTTTTATACCCGCCGGCCGGGTGGCCTCCGCCACCCGCGCCATCATCGGCAACGGGCCGACCGCGAACACGATATCCGGCGGCTGCCAGCCGATCAATTCTCCTAAAATATCCGTGACAAAACCTTTTCTGCCGGCAGAGCCGTCGTCGGTGGCGATCAATAATTCATCACTGGCCTGGCGCATTTCCGCTTCCAGGATCAACAACGGCAGGGAACGCGCCCCGATAATCGAAATTACGCGGTTACCGGCCTGGCGCAAGGCCGCGGCAACCGGATAAATCTCCGCGATACCCACGCCGCCGCCGACACACACCACGGTGCCGTATTGCTTGATTTCCGTCGCTTCGCCCAGCGGCCCCAGCACATCCAAAATCTCCGCGCCGGCCGGCATCGCGCAGATCCGCCGCGTCGATTCCCCGGCCTCCTGTACCACCAATTCTATCGTTCCAGCGTGCGGATTGGCCCGGAACACGGTCAAGGGAATACGCTCCGCCTGTTCATCGCTGCGCACCATCACGAATTGTCCGGGCTGCGCCTTACGCGCAATATCCGGCGCCTCGATCGCCAAACGGCATACCGAACTATGCAAACGAACGTTTTCTTTAATCACAAATGCCATTGCCGCGCCTCATTTCCTCTCCGGATCAACTTCCCAGACATTCCCGCACCCGCACAATCGCCGTCGCCCGTCCGCTCTGTTCGTCGACATCGACGATCGCGCCTTGCAGTTGCACATTTTCTTCCGCGACGTCGAAACGCACCGGAACATGCTGCAAAAACCGCACCAACACCTGCTCGGTTTTCCGACCGATAACCGAATCAACCGGCCCGGTCATGCCCAAATCCGTAATAAACGCCGTCGAAAAATCCCCGGGTAAAATCCGCTCGTCCGCAGTCTGCACATGCGTATGCGTACCGGCGACGACACTGACCTTACCGTTCAAATACCAACCGAGCGCGATTTTCTCGCTCGTCGCTTCCGCGTGAACATCCACGGCGATCACCGGCGTCTGTTCCCGGATACGTTCCGCCGCCCGTGCCGCCGCACGGAACGGGCATTCCAACGCCTCCATAAACACCCGGCCGGCCACATTAATCACGCCGATTTTTTTTTGATTGCGCACGGTCACTACCGTAACGCCGCTGCCGGGAACTCCCTCCGGATAATTCGCCGGCCGCAACAGCCGCGGATTATTATTTATACTATCACTTATTTCCTTTTTTTTAAAGGCATGATCGCCGCTGGTCACCACATCGACGCCACTGCTGAACAACTCCTGGACAATCTGCGGGGTCAACCCCGAGCCGCCGGCGGCATTTTCGCCGTTGGCGATCACCGCGTCAATATTTTCCCTCTCCCGCAGGCGCGGTACAATTTTCCGCACCGCTTCGCGGCCGGGATTACCGACGATATCGCCGATCATCAATATCCGCATCACTGACTCCTACCGGGCGTATTCCACCACGCGCGTTTCCCGCACCACCGTCACCTTAATCTGTCCGGGATATTCCATCTCATTTTCGATTTTCTTGGTAATGTCCCTGGCCAACAACGCGACTTCCGGGTCGGAAACCTTGTCCGGATAAACGATTACCCGGATTTCCCGGCCGGCCTGAATCGCGAACGTCTTTTCCACGCCCTTAAACGAATCGGCGATCGCCTCGAGCTTTTCTAAACGCTTGACGTACAACTCCAACGTTTCACGCCGCGCTCCCGGGCGTGTGGCGCTGATTGCGTCCGCGGCCTGCACCAAAATCCCGTAAATCGACGTAAACTCGACTTCATTGTGATGCGAAGCGATCGCGTTCACCACGTCTTCCACTTCGCCGTATTTACGCGCCAAATCCGCGCCGATCAACGCGTGCGTGCCTTCCACTTCATGATCCACGGCTTTGCCTAAATCATGCAGTAAACCGACTCTTTTGGCAATCGCCGCATCCAGCTTCATTTCCCCGGCCAGAATGCCCATAATATAAGCGACTTCCTTGGCATGCTGAAGCACGTTCTGTCCGTAACTTGTCCGGAATTTCAATCTGCCGAGCAACTTAACCGCTTCCGGGTGAATCCGCTGCACGCCCACGTCGAAAACTAATTTTTCACCTTCTTCTTTTAACGTCTGCTCCATTTCTTTCTTAACTTTTTCCACCACTTCTTCAATGCGCGCCGGATGTATTCTGCCGTTCATAATTAAACGTTCCAATGAAATCCGGGCGATTTCCCGGCGCACCGGATCGAATGCCGAAAGCGTGACCGCCTCCGGCGTATCGTCGATTATCACATCCACGCCGGTGGCCACCTCCAGCGCACGTATATTGCGGCCTTCGCGTCCGATAATCCGGCCTTTCATATCATCGCTAGGCAGGCTGACCACGCTGACCGTGGACTCGACCGTATGTTCCGCCGCGCAGCGTTGAATCGCCAGGCTGATCAAATGCTTCGCCTTCTTATCCGCGCTATCCCGCGCCTCATCCTCGATACGCTTAACCATCACGCCCGCGTCGTAACGCACTTCATCTTCCACATGCTTCAGCAGTATTTTCTTCGCATCATCTGCGCTCAAGCCGGAAATCCGCTGCAATTGCTGTTTTTCTTCGTTGATTAACCGCAGCAATTCCGCGTCTTTATCCTGAAGCTGTTTCTGCTGATCGGCCAGCGCATTTTCCCGCGCAGCCATATCCCGTTCTTTTTTCTCGAGAAAATCGACTTTGCGGTCTAAATTCTCCTCTCGCTGCAGCAGGCGTTTTTCCAAAGCGAGCAATTCCTGTTTACGCGATTTTGACTCTTTCTCGAATTCCTGGCGGGAACGATAGAGAATATCTTTTGCTTCGACATTCGCCTCTTTGAGTTTTGCCTGCGCCTGCTTTTCCGCGTCCTGAATAATTCCCTGCGCCTGCTCCCGCGCAGTCGATACTTTTTTTTCGACGGTCAGGCGCCGAAAGAAGTACCCGACAAAGAAAAAGCCGACCGAGAGCGCCAGCCCTAAAAAAATACTTACCACATCCATACCTGTCCCTCCTTTATCAACATGCTGTTAAAACATGCACCGGAAAGAACCTGGCATGATCGCGATATGGCCCGCTTATGCGGCGAGCACTTTGGTCATGGGGATATCGTGCGAAGAGACCGGAATGCGCCCGAGCAGTTGAAAAGAAAAAGCCAACCCGATACATGGAACACGCCGCTCCTGAAAACCGGCAAGAAACCGATCATAATAACCGGCGCCGCGCCCCAGACGATTTCCGCAATCATCAAACGCGACACCGGGAACAACGATCAGATCGATCAATTCTCCGGGTATTTCCCGAAGACAGCCTGCCTGCGGCTGCAAAATTCCATAAGGGCCTTTTTCAATATCAGTGGTAAATGACGTTACCTGCGCAGCGATCATTCGTTTTTCTTTTGTCTGCAAAACCGGCGCACAAACCTTTTTCCCCATCGACCATGCATCGTAAATCATGCCTGTTGTTTCAACTTCTCCCTCGTGTGCAAGGTAGAACATAATCATTTTCGCCCGGCGGAATTCCCGCAACGAAAACAACATCCGTTTGATTTTCAAACTCTTGCGAAGCCTGATTTCCTCCTTTTGCATCTTTAATTTATGTAAAATTCGACTTCTCAGACGTTCTTTATCCATCATCAATAATAACTTATTTCACGAAAACTGTCAATTTGTCCTATACGGCAACCGGCTGCCCGCTTTTTATGGTCTGCTTGCGCGGACGCCCCCGCGGACGAAATTTCAAATTTATCCCAATGGAATTACTCACCGTTTCAATAAATGCTTCATTGCCTACCGGCCGGCAGCCCCGGATTGATTTCCGGATGCATTCGACATCTTCCGGAACCTCCGGTTGTTGCATAAATTCACAATACTTCTGCTTTTCTTCCGCGCTGTCCCATGCCGCAGCGACAAAGGCGTATTTCATACCCGCGCTCGACCAGGTATACTCCTCCGGCCGCTCGATCAGAGCATGCCGCACCGGATTTCGTTCGATATAACGGCAGACTCTCCACAAATACGTCTGGCGTTCAATCAAGGATGAGAAGAAGCGGCATTCCCATAACCTTCCTGTACGATTATATTTACGGTTGACATGCTGGGTATACGTCAAACTTAATTTTTGCATAAATTTTGACAAGCTCTCGTCCGTATGCGGCACGGCCAACACATGCACATGATTGGGCATTAAGCAAAACGCCATCACATCGCAATCTGTTTCCCGTCCATATTTTTGCAGAAAGGCAATGTAGGTATGCCGGTCATCATCATCAAAAAATACCTGTTGATGATTATTACCACGTTGAATCACATGATGGGGAAAGCCCTGGGCGATAATTCGCGCTATTCTTGGCATGAATGCATCGTATCACACTAAGAAAAATAAGTCAATAAAAAAGGATGTGTCCCTATATGAAGAAATTTAAATCGAAGCCGTATAAGTCATTATCAAATTCTGGAAAAAGTTTTTCTTCAACCGCAAAGGCCTATCCACTTGCGACTGCGCATCCTTTTTTTTCTGAATTAACGTATTCTTTAACCGGCGAATCGCCGGCTCAGCCAGGCTTTTTTGGCCGGTTACGAATTCCTGCATCTCTTGCTCCCAGGTTTCAAGGAGCAAACGAAACACATTTTTCGTCGCGTCCACTTCCACACCCAAGCCGCATTCCTGCGTCCATAGCCAAAAGGCCTGGATCTTTTCCGCTATATCCGGCGGATATACCCGTTTCTCGCCATTCTTGGTATTTTCCATCGACAAAACCGTAATGCCCTTCACCTGCAAAAACGGGAATCCTACGGATAGCGGCGCCATCTCGTCATCCATCGCCAAGACAAGCTCCGGCTCTTCTTCTAAGAAAAAATTTCTGATTAAATCACGCGCGGCCCGGGCTTTATTAGTGTCTTGGCGCATAATATCGATACTGCTTTTTCCTCCCTCGCTCCTCCGCAGCGGCACGATATCATCCCCTTCTAAAATAGTATCCCGCATCCGCGCATTTAATTCACCAATCAACTCGCCGATAATACGCCCGATCACCTCCCGTGCCGACGGTCGATTTTTTTGCAAATATTGCTGAGTTGGGTAAATTGGCTTTACCGCCGCCTGCAACAAATCGCGGCCGTCTAACGATGTCCGCGGATCTACAAACGGCCAAT
>JAMWCB010000114.1 GCA_023819605.1 Candidatus Omnitrophota bacterium | reverse complement strand
GGGGGAGATGCCGACTTTTTTTCAACCCCGCCAAACCCCGGTTACAGCTTTTTGCTGAGCCTTTCCGAGAGCCCTGCCTTCTTGCTCTGAAAATTACCGCTTGACACACTATTTCGCAACAGTCCCAAATTATATATTTTTCCGCCGGCGGCGACAAATTCCTGTTCGCGCAGCGGTAAATCCGCATCGACATGTCCGGTCATCAACACGCACTCGGTATGCGGGTTAATCGCTTTGATGCACCGGCACGCCGCAATGCCGCCCAAACGCGGCATCATTAAATCTAAAAAAACCAAATCATAACGCTTCCCGCGGCAGCGATCGACCGCCTCCTGCCCATCGGCGGCGATATCCACTTCGTATCCGGCTTCCCCAAGGATCATGCGTAAGGCAATACAAATAATTTTCGTATCGTCGACAACCAGGATCCGTTTCCCCATGCCGTGATTCTCCCCTCACCGCACGCGCCGCAGCTCATCCATACCACCTGCGACGGCTCGCCCGGCCTGTGAACCATCCGGATTAATCGGCGGAAGCGTCGCAGCGCCGATCCAACATCTGCGCAAACGCGGCGGCAATCAACGCAAACGTCCGATAATCTTCTTCCTGATACGTATACCCTGTTTTTAAATACAAATTTAAAACTCCATAAACCGTTCCGGACATCGAAACAATCGGTAAGCAATAGTGCTGGTGGGGCGCCGCCGAGGCCGCGCAATGCGTGTGCCGCACATCATCGCTGCCGACGATCATCGCGATGCCCTGGACTGCGACGGTACCGCAAACACACTGCCCTCCGCCCAGCGCGGCACACATCGTGCGCACATCGAACGGAAGATTGCTTTGCGCCGTCAAGACCAACTGGTCGACGCGCCATAAAAAAACCGCCGCCCGCGCGTCGATCTGCAGCCAGGCAATGGCGGTCAGCGTGTCCAAAACCGTCTGAATCAGCTGCTGCGGCGTGGAATTTTTTCGCAGCAACGTATCGATGTAATCCAATAAATCGTGAATATTTATCGGATGATAAACCGCGGTCACCGCCGGCGTAACTCCTACCGCCGGATTTACGCCGTTCTGTTGCGAAGGTTGTGACGATACGTAATCCATTCACTCCGCCTGCGTTCAATTCATTCCCGTTACTCTTCCGCCACGCGCGGCCGGACAGCGGGAAATAGTATACGCGCCCAAAAAAAATTCGAAATTAAGACGGAAGTACGGTCATTTCCCCGCGGCATACCGTGCCGAAATTTCTTTTTCCGCTTGCAGCCACAATTCGTAATCTTTGCCTACCGGCTGTCCGGAATCCTGCCACAGGTAATACGCGCGGGTACGAACAAATTCACTAAACTGATCCGCAGATACGGGAATTTTTTTCGACACGGACGCGGTTAGTTTCGCGCTGGCCCGCGGCGCCACTGCCGCTGTTTTGACCGCAGCCTTTTTCGCGCCCGCCCCGGTTGCCGTTTTAACTTTTTTTCCCGTAATACGTGTAACCATGACCAATTACCTCCTTTTATGCGTAGGTAGCCCCTCGACCGAAAATTCGTTTTCCGGCCTCCTTTCACCCCGTTATGAAAGATACTGCATCGCTTCCTGTATATACGGCAGAATCGCTTCAACTTCCTGCTTGGTCATCCGCCCCAATTTCGAAAAGCGAAACTCTCCCTGTTTATCCTTGCTCGAGCGGGTAATTTGTAATTTTTTCGGCCCGCTATTGTAAGAATACACACATACGGTTAACTTATCCAGCTCCCCTTCCCATGTTTTGGAAAAAACACAGTTGTCTAATTGCGGATCGTATGGCATACGCATCATCTCCTTTCATAATTTCTTTTTACCATACCACAGCCGGACCGGCAATTCAAGTTTTTTCCATCCGTTATTCGGCTCGCCGCTCTGCGGGGTCATCCTGCCGTTCGTCCGGCAAATAAAAAGAAAACAACGTGCCTTCGCCCGGCGCCGATTCCACCCAAATTTTCCCGCGATGCCGCTCGATAATCTGCCGCGATATCGCCAGCCCCAGGCCGGCGCTGCCGGACAAACGCGTACCGGCATCCCCCAATTGCACGAACTGCTGAAAAAGCTTCACAATATCTTTTTTATCGATGCCCGGACCGGTATCGCTCACCGAAACGACGACACCGTGCGGCGCCTGCGGCAACGCGCGTATCGTTACCGTTCCCTGCGCGGTAAATTTCAAGGCGTTATGCACGAGATTCGTCAAAACCTGCGTGATTTTGTCGCGGTCGCAGATAATATCCGGCATATCCGCCCCGCAGTCGACGCGAAAGTCCAAATGCTTCTGCTCCGCAAACCCGCGCATGGTGGTATAAACTTCCTGGATGATTTCATTGAGCGCGTGCGGCCTAAAATCGAACCCGACGCGCCCCATTTCCAGCTTTTGAAAATTCAATACGTCGTTGATCAAGCGGGCAAGGCGGTCGACATTACGCTTGGCAAGCGTCAATAATTCCTGCTGATCGGGATTCAGCGCGCCGGCGGTCCCGTCGAGCACCGTGGCAATACCCTCCTTGATTGCAGTCAGGGGCGTGCGCAATTCATGCGAAACAACCGAGACAAAACGGCTCTTCATATCGACTATTTTGCGGTGTTCCTGTTCGGCCTGGATGCGTTCGCTGATATCCTCGACGACAATGACCGCCGCGGCAACATTTCCGCCCTCCCCGGCAATCGGGCAGGCGATAATCTGATAAAACCGCTCCTGCGCATCAACTTCGACCCGCTGAGTGACCTGATGCACGCCGCCGTCCTGAAACGTCAGAAATCCCGGGCAAAACGCGCACGGCGCGCCGGGCGGCGCGCCGAAGCACGCTTCATAGCAATAGTGCGCCGGCGAGGAGCCTTCGATGCGCGGAAACCACCGGCGCATTTGGCGGTTGGCCGCGATAATATTCCAGCGCGGATCAATCAACATAATCCCAAGATTGATATTCTCCACCACCGACTGATACTGACGCATGGACAGCGCCAGCCTTTCCTCCAGTCGCTTGCGCTCGACCGCGACGGCGATGGTATTGGCGATGATCGTAAAAATTTCCGATACCCAGGGGTCTTTAGCCGCCGGCGATTGCTGCGCGATAAACAACGTCAACACCCCGCGGACTTGCCGATTCGGGCTTAAAAACGGAATGCAATAACGCCAGTACGGTTCGGCGCTGATACATTGGCCCGGACAGGCAGCGGCAGCCGGCCCCGCGGCGATGATCAGGCGCTCTTCCTCGACCGCCTGCTCAGACCACCGGCTGTCCAACAATATCGCTTCGCAGTTCGCGCAGAGTGTCTTTGCCGGGCCGACCGCGGCAATAGTTTCTATTTTTTTCGGTCCGGCGCCGGCCAGGGCTATTCCCCCCCACGGCAGAATCGGCAGCCAGGGTTTTGAAGTCAATACGGTCAGCATGCGTTCCAACATATTCTCCAACGGCACATTTCCCAGAGCCAACGACAGCAACTCCACGACCGCGCTCTGCGACAAATAGCTGCGCTGCAGTTCAACGGCATTTTCCTTCTGCCGCGTAATATCCTCGACAAACACGATAACTTTGCGCTCGCTGCCCTCCGTAACCGGTATGCAAAAAAAATTCCGGACGGTTTTTTTTCGGCCGTAAAATGAAACGTATTCCACTTCCGCCAAGGCGGACATCTGCGGCGCGAAGGCCGCCCGGATTATCTCGGTAACGCCCGCCTGGCGGTACGACGGCAGCTCGAAAACATTCATGCGCATAAATTCATCATACGTATCGCCGCTGATCGCCAACATTGCCGGGTTAACGTAGTCGACGGCGCCGGTGCGGCCGACGATATAGACGCCGAAGGGCATCTTCTCCAGGATCAGGCGCATGGTTTCGTACAATTGCTTACTGGCCTGCTCTGCCGCGCGGCTCTCCGAGATATCCTGAATGACGACCAGCGTGCAGGATTGCTCTTCCCAAATCGTTTCCGCGGTCAATACCCTGCCGACGCCCGCCGCCCCGCTCGCCTGGCTGATCATGAGTTCCCCCGCCGCGTTACAAAAATCATCCCGCCAGGAACCGCCGACCTGGATATCCGCGCGATCGCGGAGAAATTCGCGCGCCTTTTGGTTCATAAAACGAATCCGGCGGCCGCTGCCGACAATCGCGACCGCATCGGATACTTTTTCGACAATCGAGCGCAGGCTTTCGCAGGCGATGTGCAGCGATTGCTCGCTGCGCACCCGGCGGGAAATATCCAACGCTTCCCCGATAACGCACCGTTGCGCACCAATATTCGTCAGAGTACCGGCAAACGCGTGCATCGGCCCGCGGCCGTCGGCGGTGCGCACTGCCGCTTCCCAGGACGCGCGGCCGGCGGCCATGATTTCGGCGACCTTTGCCTGAAGCAGCTGGCGATCCGGTTCGTAAAAAAAATCGAAAAAATTTGCCTGCGCAAGATCAGCCGGCCGCGCGCCGGCCAACAATTCAAAATTTTTATTCCAGCGCAACAGGCGTCCGGATTCCGTGAATAAATAAAAAAGCCCCGGCAGGGAGTCGAGCGCGGCATGCGCAAAATCTTGTTCCCAGCGCAGATTACGCGCCAGTCGCCGGTAACCGGAAACGTCCATAAACAGTTCGATCTGCCGCTCCGTTCCACCGTTTTTTTGCAACAGGCTACTCCGCAGAACCGGCCGATGCCGATCCGCCGCGCCGCGCAACGTATCTTCATAAAAAGCCGCATCCGCAGCCGGCGCGGGAGATGGGTTCGGGAACAAAGCCGACAGCGCGGCTCCGGCAAGCGCGCCGGCGTCAGAACCGGTAAGCGCGGCGGCATGGGCGTTCGCCGCCAGAATACGTTGCGTCGGCACATCGATAATTAAAATACCGGCCGGGATACGATCAAAGACATCCCGGTACACCGCCGCTGGTTGCGCCGCCGCTTCCAGCGCGCGGATCTGTTCCCGCAAGCGCGCAATTTCCGCCGCCATTGAATCCGGGGATGGGGATTGTTGTTCGGACATGAACGGGCCGCAGCTCCCTGCATCAAAATCGGTAAACCCAACGCGCGCGGCGCCAGGCTCAGCGCGCCGCATTGCGCATACTCATACTCTATACTAAGCGAAGGATTTTTTCAACCCGATTTTAGCGGCGCACCGGACGAATCGCGCAAAGAAAAGCGCGGAGCGAAAAGACGATAGTTCGGCTGAACCACCGCGGCGCAAGCGCCGGGCTGCCGCTCAGCGCAACACTGCCTGTAATTGCGCGGATAGTGCAGAGAGAACCCGCTGATGAACCGACGACACCTGTTCATCGGTCAATGTCGTATCCGCGCTCTGATATTCTATTGAAAAAGCCAGGCTTTTCGAACCGGCGGCGATCGGCTTGCCCTCATACACATCGAACAAATGCGCGGCAACGGCCAACGGCCCGGCGGCGGCGCGGATAACCGCCTGCGCCTGCGCGGCGCTGACCCGGCGGTCAACGACAATCGCGATATCCCGAACCACTGCCGGATATTTCGGCAGGGGAGCATACCAACACGCGGTTTTTTCCGCAGCATGCATCGCCGCAAGATCAAACTCCGCATAATAGACGTCCGCCGCAATGTCGCACGCCGTCAACAAATCCGGCGCTACTGTTCCCAGCGTCCCTAACCTACTGCCGCCGGCGCAGATACGCAAGGCTTCCCCGCCGCGCAACCGTGAATCTTCGGCGGATACAAATTCCCAGCCGGCGACGCGCACCTGACGCAGCGCTGTCTCGACAACCCCTTTAATATCGAAAAAACCCACCGGACGCGACCGGTCAAGCCAATGATGCGGACGTCGGCCGCAAACCATAATGGCTACCATTTCCCGTTCCTCGGGCTGGCCGTCTTTGACCGAATACTGCTTGCCGATTTCAAAAACCGCGCAATCCTTGATCGCGCGGTTATTATTAAACGCGATAATCCGCAACAAAGAAACGATCATCCCCGGACGCAGAAATTCCAATTCCTTACTCAGCGGATTGCGAATCTGCGCGGCATGCTCTATCGCGGTTTTATTTAAAAGCGTTGCCCGGCGGTTTTGGAACGCATAGCTCATCACTTCCTGCAGCCCCTGCGCCTGTAAAACCCGCCGCAGCAAAGCCCGCAGTTGCTGACGGGGGGGGTACGCCGGTGCGGCGCGCGGCTTCAACGGCGGCAACGCCGGTTCGATGCGCTCATAACCGAAAACCCGCGCCACCTCTTCGATCAAATCCTCCGTAGCCCGCACATCCGGACGGTAGCACGGCACGCCGACCTCCACAACCCGGCTTCCCGGCTGCGGCTGCACGATAAAACCGAGGCTGTTGAGTATCCGCTTAATTGTCGATGCCGGCATCTGTGTGCCTAATAATTGGCTGACCCGCGCGGGATTCAGGGCAATCGTGCGGGATGGTAACACCGTTTGATTGAATTCCCGGCAGGCGGCTTCACGGGCCTGCGGCATCAGTTCGGCGAACAGAGCGACGGCCCGGCGCGAAGCGGCCGCCACATTTTCCGGTTCGACGCCCCGTTCAAACCGATAACTCGCATCAGTGGATAAACCGAGTTTTCGCCGCGTGCGGCGGATAGCCACGGCGTCGAAACAGGCGCTTTCGAGTAAAATATTTTTTGTCGCCGCCGTGACTTCCGTCTCCGTTCCGCCCATAATACCGGCAATCGCCACGGGTTTTTCGGCATCGGCAATGACCAACATCGTGCTGTCCAGGGTTCGCACGACGCCGTCGATGGTCACGATTGTTTCTCCGTCACGCGCCCGGCGGACGACAATCGCGCCGCCGCGAAGCCGGTCGAAATCAAACGCGTGCATCGGCTGGCCGGTTTCAAAAAGGCAAAAGTTGGTAATATCCACCGCGTTATTGACCGGCCGCGAACCGACGGCGCGCAGGAGTTGCTGAATTTCCGCCGGCGATTCCCCCACCGCCGCGTCCCGTATAAGACGCGCGACATAGCGCGGGCAGAGCCGAGGCTCCTGTACATCCAGGACCGGATCGTCACCGGCGCCGGCTGCGACGCCCGCTTCCGCCGGCAGCGAAACTTGTTTTCCGGTCACCGCAGCTATTTCCCGCGCAATACCGATATGGCTCAGCCAATCCGGTCGGTTTGAAGTAATTTCTATTTCAAAGACCGTATCGCCATCTATCTGCCGACCGGTTTCGACGGAAAGGCCGGCAGCCGTCAGTTGGCGGCAGAGGACCTCCGGCGAAACATCTATCTGAACATACCGGCTCAGCCAGCGAAAAGAAACACGCATCGCACACTCCGCTTAGGAAAACTGCCGTAGAAACCGCAGATCGTTTTCGTAAAAAAGACGGATGTCATCCACCCCGTATTTGAGCATGGCAATCCGTTCAATACCCATCCCGAACGCAAATCCCGAATAGACCGAACTATCGATACCGCCTGCCGTTAAAACATGCGGATGCACCATACCGGAGCCGCCGATTTCCAGCCAGCCGCTCCCGCCGCAAACCCGGCAGCCGCCGGAACAAAAAATGCACGTGATGTCTACTTCCGCACTCGGCTCGGTAAACGGAAAAAAAGAAGGACGAAAACGCATTTGCGTACGCGCGCCGAACAATTTTTGCGCGAACACGCTTAAGACGCCTTTCAAATGACCAAAGGTAACGCCGGTATCGACCAGCAATCCTTCGACCTGATGGAACATGAAGGAATGCCGCGCATCGGTCGCGTCCGGCCGATAAACCCGGCCGGGAACGATAATCTGAACCGGCGGCTTCTGCTGTTCCATGGTGCGCACCTGCACCGGCGAGGTGTGGCTGCGCAACAAATAA
>JAMWCB010000113.1 GCA_023819605.1 Candidatus Omnitrophota bacterium | reverse complement strand
TGCCTTCTTGCTCTGAAAATTACCGCTTGACACACTATTTCGCAACAGTCCCAAAATTTAAAAAAATCGTTGCCGAAGATATTCAACATCTGGTCTTTTTCTTGCTTCCATTTTGCCGCTAAACGACCATCTGTTGGGCCTATTGTATCCGTCCAATCATTTTCAATCACTTTCTGGAAAACGTCGGCCCAATCGAGTCCGACTATTTCCAACGGGTATTATGCAACAGTCCCTTCGTCAGCCGCCGCCGGCGAAAACCAGCGTCCGCCCTCAAATCCCGGCCCGGTTTTCAATCTCAACCACGGCTTCATCATGGTAAAACTGTCCCGATCGATACCGGAAAGAATGATGAATGACGAAGGATCCGCTGATCCGTCCAACGCATATCCCTGTTTCTGGGCAATACCGATAAAAATGGGCGTAATCGCCTCGATGTCCGGATCAGTGCGAATCAATCGATGCGCCTCATCCGGCAGATACAACAAACCCGTACCGCCTTTAAGCATCATCGTCGCCGCTTCATAGGGGCATCCTTTGGCCATAACCATAACCTGAAACCCGAGCTGCTCGATACTGCCGGCGATGGATTGACGATATCCGATATTAAAACCGCCCAAACTGACCGCTACGGCTGCGGCCAGCGCAACGCCGGCAGCGGTCAGCGCCGTGCGCACCGGCCGGCGAATGAGATTTTTCCAGGCAAAGGACGTATAATTCATGGAGTTGTCTCCTTAAAAAAACTAATCCGGGTGCCGATAAATTCATAGCTCTGCCCTTTGGCGATTATCTCTCCTTCCACTTCCGCGCTGCCGCCGGCATATCGCGGCAGTTTCGGAAAATAATCGCCCAACTCGACGCGAATCGAACGCCCCTGCCCGTCGTTGAGGAACAGCCAGCATCCGGCCGCCGGGCACTGCCGTTCAATCACTCCCCGGATACGCACCGGCTGCCGCCGGTACGCCTCCGGCTGTTCCAACAACAGCGCAATCGCCACTTCCGGCGCCGCCGTAAACGGTTCGCCGAAATGTTCGGATTTTTTCTTCTCGCAGCCGGCGGCAAACACCGCCGCGGCCAGCACAGCCACCATCACGATCCGGATCTGTTTCATCATTTTTTCTCCTTTTCGTTTTTCGCCGCCTGCGCGCGTTCGTAAAACGGATCATGGCGGCGGCCAAAGACAAAAATATCCAAAAGAATGAGATTTTTACGCACGCCGCGCACCGACGCCTGCCAGTCCGGCATGGCCGTATCCGGCAGTCCGGGTGGAACCGTCAAGCGCCCCAGGCGGTCGGCCGGATTCGCCGGATCAGCGGCGGCGAAATAATCATGCTTATAAAAATCCGCCAACGACATCCCGGCAAACTGGCCGGTTGCCGCCGGCGAACGCAAGGCGGTATTGCCGGTGCTTTCCAACCGCTGATAAAACATCCTCCGGATACTCGCCTGCTCCGGATCGACCGACAAAAAAACCTGAATAACGCCGCCGCGCCCCGGCACATTGACGCCATGCACATACCCGATAAGCTCCTGCGCGCGAAACACCGAATACAGCGTATACGGCGTTTCAAATGACTCATACACCGGATCAAGATCATCGCCGACGCGAACGCGGAGCAGCTGATACGACTGGCGGCCTTGCGGCAGGCGCGGGAATTCCTTGACATCCTCCCGATACGACGTCATTTCCGGAAACAGGGCTTTCAAATCCCTCGCCGGATTGCTCAACGTGCAGCCGATAGCCGCCCACAGCGGCGAGACGGGAAAGCCGAGAGCGCTGATCAACATTGCCGCAATCAGAAGACTTCGCATTGGTCACACTCCTTTTTCTTCTCACCAATAACGGTAGTACTGCACCGCGACCAGCGTGTCTTCTCCGCCGGCGGGAAGCTGTACTTGCCGTTCCACGCCTACCGCGACCCAGTGCAATCCGGCATTGCCGACATCGTTACGCAAATACCGCGTCACCACGAGCATCGCGCGCTCGTCCGGCGCTGCTCCATGGGAAACAGCGTGCGTTTCCCGGTCTAAATATACATGCTGGGCGGAAACTCCCCAACGCCGGGCAGGGTGCAACCAGTCGACCTGCAGTAACGCTGATCCGACTGCCGCCGCATCATCTTCTCCGCCGGCGCCTTCGAACGTAATCGTCCAAGGACCGCTGCCGGAATCGAAACGCTTACGGATATCCACGCCGGCCCGCCATGTGTCCAGAACGTGACGGACAGCCAAATGCGGATCAAGCCGCTGTCCATAGGCCAGGCTTGCGCCGGCCTCAAGTCCCTGCTCAAATAAAAACGCATTGCCGAGGCCGAGCCGGCCGACTGCCATACCGCTCTGTCCATCCATTTTCTGATCAGCGCCGGAACCGAACACGTACCCGGCCGCATAATCAAAATATTCGCTGACGTTGCCGTACGCGCTCAGCTGCCAATCCCGTTCCGTCCCAAACAGGCGATCGTTGGAGAGCTGCAATAACGTGGCATGCGTATCCGTGGCATAGTTCAAGCCGAACGGCAGATAATAGCGGCCGGCCCGCAGATTAAACCGTCCCGGTTCGCCGAACACGTTATACAATTCCGCATACGCATTATGCGTTTCGTATCTCCACGCTTCCGCATCCCTAACCATGGGATCAGCGGCGCTCTCCCGCACCTGATTGCGGTATACCAACCGTCCCTGATAATTGAAAGCCGCCACCGTTTCCGTCGCCGTCGAGAAACGTTTCAAGACCTCAAAACCGACGGAAATCCGGGAATATATTTCTCCGGCGTCCGCCCCGGCATCAGTTCCCCAAACATTCAACGTAGAGAGTTCTTTCCGAAACAGGGCATTGTCCGTCAACCAGGAATTATCTGCCGCTACCGGCGATGCCGGCGCCGCGCTGACGTCGGCAAAGGGATCGTCCGCCCATCCCGGCTGAATCAATCCCTGAAAAAAAAATCCGCCCACGACAACGATACGCAGCAGGAAACACATCGCGCTCTGTATCCGCACGCAACGGTATACCCCAACGCCTTGTTCCGGCGTACCATCCATCCCAATCATCACGCTGCCCTCCCTCACGCACCACCCGCCTCGGCGCGCGGTAACCCGCTTATTTCATCATTCAATTATTTTGATGTTTGAGGAGACAAAATGTTTCCGAACAACCCCGGGACAGCGCCTGCGCCTATTCCGGAAGGATACCCCTCACGTCTTGGCCGGCCGCCCTGGATCAGCGGTAATATGAATAAGTTTACGGGATGTATACTTGCCTTTGACGAACTGGATGCGCGACGGCGGCACGGCAAAAAATTCCGCGAGCAGCGCCAGGACTTTTTTATTCGCCTTGCCGCGTTCCGGCGTCGCCGTTGTTTTCACGATCAAGTCTCCAGCCCCGGTCCGAATAACTTCATTGTGCGCAGCATGCGTCGTCACTTTAATTACGTAATACACGTAAAAACTTTCTTTATCCGCGTTCTGCCACTCATCTCCCGACGAGCCATAACCTATGCGGGCTCGTTTACTTTCGGCAGACTGCGCAGCGCTTCGTTGATTTTTTCTTCCGAATATGAGAAATCGTCAAGTTTGCCGGCCAAATACTTATCGTAAGAAACGAGATCGAAAAACCCATGTCCGCTGAAATTAAACACAATCGTTTTCGCTTCCTTGCGGTTCCGACACTGCACGGCTTCGTCAATCGCCGCGCGCACGGCATGCGCGGTTTCCGGCGCCGGAATACGCCCTTCCGTGCGGGCAAACGTCACTGCCGCTTCAAAAACCGCGGTTTGAGGATAACTGACCGCTTCAATCAATTTGTCGGCATACAACGCGCTGACCAACGGGGCCATGCCATGATAGCGCAACCCGCCCGCATGAATCCCCGGCGGCACAAAGCCATGGCCGAGCGTGAACATTTTCAGCAGCGGCGTCATCTGGGCCGTATCGCCGAAATCATAGCAATACGGGCCTTTGGTCAACGTCGGGCAGGCCGATGGCTCAACCGCGATAAACCGTGCCGATTTTTTTCTGTTCCGGTCAAAAATAAACGGGAAGGCAAGCCCGGCAAAATTACTCCCGCCACCGACACAGCCGACAAAGACATCCGGGCTGTCGCCGGCGCGTTGCAACTGTTCCCTGGTTTCCAGCCCGATCACCGTCTGGTGCAGCATCACGTGATTCAACACGCTGCCGAGCGCATATTTGGTGTGCGCGTGCGAAACCGTGTCGGCGATCGCCTCGCTGATCGCGATGCCCAAGCTCCCCGGGCACTGCGGGTCAGCTTCCAAAAACTTTCTCCCCACTTCCGTCTGCGGGCTGGGGCTGGCATGAATCGTCGCGTTCCAAATTTGCATTAAAGAACGCCGGTACGGCTTTTGTTCATAACTGACTTTCACCATATACACCACGCATTCCAAACCGAACAGCTGCGTGGCGAAGGACAGCGCGCTGCCCCACTGCCCGGCGCCGGTTTCCGTGGCCAACCGCTTCGTGCCGGAAATTTTATTATAATACGCCTGCGCCACCGCGGTATTGACTTTATGCGAACCGGCCGGACTGACCGACTCATCTTTATAGTAAATTTTCGCCGGTGTCTGCAGGAACTGTTCTAGGCGCCGGGCGCGAATCAACGGCGTCGGCCGCCACATCGTATAAATATCCAGCACCGGTTCGGGAATCGGAATCCATTGCTGCCGGCTAACTTCTTGTTCAATCAGCGGCGCCGGGAAAATCGCCGCAAAATCTTCCGGCGTGGCCGGTTTGCCGGTGCCCGGATGCAGCGGCGGCGGCAACGGCTGCGTTAAATCCGCGTGGATATTGTACCAGGCGCGCGGTAGTTCATTCTTATTCAGCATAATCATTACATCCGACATACCTATCCTCCCTCATCAAAAAAATTTTTTGCCGCGATACGCACAGTGCAGCGCGCCCGGCCAAAAGCCCTGCGGCAGCGCGCGGATTTCCACACAGCGAAAACGCGCGCCGGAGCGGGTCGTATGCGTCCCCAACCGGCGCGGATATATGTCACACCAGGATTGCCCGTCATCCTGCCGGCGAAGATGAACACACGGATCATCGTTCGCGCCGCAACAAATGCCACAGCGCCGGCACCTCGCTTCCGCCGCTGCCTGCTGTTGCCGCAGCACCGTCTGATACCGCAGTACTTCAACGTCCGGCGGGGTATATTCCGCGGCCATCTCGTCTGTCCCCATGCTTCAGCTTACGGCGCGAACAACTGCCGAAACTGCCTAAAAAATATGCGCGCCGCCGGGTCTTGGCGCGTCACCGACCATACCGCCGATCCCAGCCCGGCTTGCGCCAAGCAAAAAACGCCGAGCGCGAACTGCGCGATAACGACAATCCCGGCGGCAAATTGGCCGATGGCCAGCACGCCGGCGATAAATTGCCCGAATCCGAACAATATTCCTACCCCGAATTGAGCCACTGTTATGACGCCATACGCGAACTGTCCGATCGCGATCATCCCGCGCGCGACCAAAAGACGGCCCGTCTGGCGGCTGCGTCCGATCGCGATATGCACCAACGGCCAACCGCCGATCGTTGCCTTGCTTTTCCACTCATACCCAATCCACCACATATGCGCCAGGGCACGCCAGGGGATCTTACGCGCCAATGCGGCAATATCTTGGCGCGGCATGCCGCACTGCGGGCAAAACACCGCCTGGTCGCTTATTTGCTGCCGGCATTCCGGACATTGGAGCAGGGCCATACCACCTCCTGAAAAAATTTAATGCAACACGATTTCAACATGATTGGGAAAACGATCGGCAATCAACCGTAAAACCTGTTCATCCTGCGCAAACACTTCCCAGTACGCCCCCTTGTAACAGGAAAAATAAACCTGCGCGCTGCTTGCTACAAAACCCGGCGATAGGCGGTTTTCAAAAAAAATCATCTGCGCTTCGATATCATCCAGTTCCCGCAACGCCGCAAAGCCGTAAAGCTGCACCCAGCCCCCCTGAATAAATTTGGCAAATGCCGGCAAAAATCCCCGGCGAAATAAACGCAACCGTCCGTGTTTTTGCAGCATATATCCTTCATACCGCTCCCGTTCCAGGGATTGGCCGTCAAAGGGTGAGACCGGCAAAACCGGCTCATCGAGCATCACCCAGTATAACGGCGAAAGCGCGGCCTCCGTCGGTTCGCACAAATCGCGGAAATGGTAATCGATGCGATTCTCGCAACGACCGCGAAACAAATTGCGATTGTAAATATGCAAGCCCTGCATACGCATTTATCCTTGACGCGCGACCATCCCGGCCAGAGCGGCCGGTAACCGGAAGCGCCGCATGCCGACGTGATTGTTTTCCGTTATTTTTATCTGCGCGCGCGAACTCAGCGCGATAAGCCCGTGCCAAACGCCGCGGCGCAGCACCACCGGCTTATCCAACACGAAACACCTCAGCCGCCGCGGCTTATTGCCCGTGCCGACATAGAGCACGGCGCGCCCGGCCACCGGCTCAAAACTTTCCCAGGAATCAGGATGTTGCTCCAAATATTCGATTGATTTTTGCGAAACGATCAAATACGCGATGCGCCAGCCCACCGGCCGGCGTTCCCGCACAATGACCCGCCAAAAATTCCCCTGCGCATCAGCCGGACGATCATCCATGGCAATAATCCGGCCGTACCGCCGAAAGGCTGCCGGCGTCAGGGGCTGCGGAGAAACGGCGATACCGGCCGGCGCAGCCTTATTCCGGATGATACGCGACGGCGGCATCAAGCGCCCCCCCCTTTTTTTAACCTTCCACCTTGATAAACTGCTGCCAACAATCATACAGTTGGCGTGTCGCCTGAACATCGGCCATGCAATAACGGGCAATCCGCGCCCCTTCGCCGCGGCGAAACAAATCCTGCACCTGATCGCCGCTGACCCCGTCGGACTTCGGGCTTTTAATCCCAAACGCCTGTGTCCACATGTGCAGGCTGAACCCGCGCCGGAACGACCCATAAAACGTCAATTGGTCGAATAAATCAACATGCGCGCGCGCGTCATAGCGATACGGCATCAGATCCCGCGTCGGCTTTACCCGTAAAATACCGGAGCGTATCGAAATATACGGACAATCGAACCCGCGGCCGTTGAACGTCACAAACCGTTGGCAACCGCGGATCCGCCGCCAAAAATTTTCTAAGATTTCACGTTCGGTGCAAACCGTATAAGCGGTTGCGTCCTCCTGAAAACTTTTAACTGCCGGATCCGGGCTTTGAAAAAAAACCGCGCCGGAGCCGCTTTCGCATTCGATCATGGCAATGGCGACGATCATGCCGGTCAGCGGATACAAGCCGAGGCTGTTTTTTACCTCCGCCTGGTCTTCTTCCGTGCGCGCGTTTTTCATCAATGCCGCCTGGCTGCCGGCATCTAGTTGGTTAAAATCAACCCCCACAGTTTCAATATCGAAAACAATTGTCGTCATGCTCTCCTCCTCCGCCCAGCGGGTGAAATATTCAGGTAAGTCCGGCCAATTGCTCACGGGTAAAGTTAAGCAAACCGCCGGCGCGCAAAATCTCCCGCTGCCGCGCGCTTAATTCACACTGCACGTTCAACTGCTCCCCTTTGGTTTTATTCGTCAGTTTCAACGGCTCGTCATGGATAAGCGCGCGGAGGATATCGGAAATCTCCAGCACATCGCCGACTTCCAGCCGCCGGTAATCCGCCGCCGCGGCAAAGCGCAACGGCAAAATCCCGAAATTCACGAGATTGGCCGCGTGTATCCGCTCGAACGAAACGGCGATCACAGCCTTGACTCCCAAATACATCGGACAAATCGCCGCGTGTTCCCGGCTTGAACCCTGCCCGTAACTTTCGCCGGCGACGATGAACACCGCCTGCCC
>JAMWCB010000112.1 GCA_023819605.1 Candidatus Omnitrophota bacterium | reverse complement strand
TACCGGGCCTCGGAAGGGCAAATGACCACCGGTTACACGATGACCGCGCTGGAAAAAATCGGGTTGCTGAAAATGGATTTTCTCGGTTTGAAGACGCTGACGGTGATCAGCGAAGCCGTGAAAATTATCAAGCGCACGCACGCGTTGGATGTGGATATCAATACCATTGATTTGGTGGACAAAAAAACGTATGAACTTTTTGCCCAGGCCAACACGCTGGGGGTGTTTCAGTTGGAAAGTTCGGGCATGCGCGAGCTGCTGCGCAAGCTCAAGCCGGATAAGTTTGAGGATATCGTCGCGCTGCTCGCCCTCTACCGTCCCGGGCCGTTGGGCAGCGGCATGGTCGACGATTTTATTAAACGAAAACGCAACGGCGCCGACGTTTCCTATGACCATCCGCTGCTGGAGCCGGTGCTGAAAGACACGTACGGCATTATTTTGTATCAAGAGCAGGTTATGCGGATTACGAATGTGCTGGCCGGTTTTTCACTGGCGCAGGCGGATTTGATGCGCCGGGCGATGGGAAAAAAGGATCCGGCGATTATTGAAAATTTAAAAAAAACATTTATTGACGGAGCGACGGCGCAGGGGATCGGACGCAAAGTTGCGGAAAAAATATTCGGCCTGATCGAATATTTTGCCGGTTACGGTTTCAATAAGAGCCATTCTGCCGCCTATGCGCTCATTTCCGTCCAGACGGCGTTTCTGAAAGCGAATTATCCGGTGGCGTTTATGGCTGCGCTGCTGACCAGTGAAAAAGACGACACCGATAAAGTCGTGCAGTATATTACCGAAGCCAAACGCATGAAAATCAATATCCTGCCGCCGGATATCAACGAAAGCTATGCGCAATTTACGGTGGTCGGCGACCGGTCGATCCGGTTCGGATTATGCGCGGTGAAAAATGTCGGCGAAGCGGCGGTGGCGGCGATTATCGAGGAACGCCGGAAAAACGGCCCCTTCCGGACATTGTTTAATTTTTGTGAACGGCTGGATGCACGGTCGGTGAACCGGCGCTTGTTGGAAAGCTTGGTTAAATGCGGCGCGTTCGATCATCTGGGGCAGACGCGCGCCGCGTTAGCGGCCAGTTTAGAGCAGGTGATGAACGCGGCGAGCGCGCTGCAAAAAGACCGGCAAAGCGGGCAGATGCTGTTGTTTGAACCGGCGGCGGCCGCGCCTGCCGCGTCGCCGCGGGTGCCGGTGCCGGAATGGAGTCAGGCGCAACTGTTGGCCTTTGAGAAAGAAATGCTCGGTTTTTATATAACCGCGCATCCCTTGGATGCGTATCAGAAAATTTTGCAGCGGTACGGAATCTGCGCGGTGGCCGACGCCGCGCGGCTGCCGCGGGAGCAGTCGGAAATAACCGTTGCCGGCATCGTCGAAGCATTGAAAACGACGTTCACGAAAAAAACCGGAGAAAAAATGGCGATTATCCGCCTGGAGGACCGCGCGGGTTTTTTGGAAACATTGGTTTTCCCGGAAACCTATAGTAAATATGGCGCGTATTTAGCCGAAGAAGCGGTGGTCGTCATCCAGGGGAAACTTGATCGTCGGGAGGAAGCGCTGAAACTCATTGCATCGCGGATTATCCCGGTTACGGACGTGTCCCGGGCGCTGATTGAGAGCGTGCGGCTGGTGTTGACGCCGGAGGATATGCGCACGAATATTTTTGCGCAGTTAAAACCGCTCCTTTCGGAATATCCCGGCTCGACCATGGTCCATTTGGTGATGAAGACCGAACGGGGGCAGGCGGTGCGGGTAAAAGCCTCCGCCGGTGTGACCGTCGAATCGAAATTACTCGATCGTTTGGAATCGATCCTCGGCAAAGATGATGTCGCGATAACTTTGAAATAAGAGGGAGACAGTCGATTATGGGCAGCTTTACATTTTTTAACGATGTGCGCGCCAATCCGCGTATCCGTTCGCGGATCAAGGTACGGTATCAGGTAATCGCGGCGGATGGAACCGCCGGCGAAGCGCGCGAAACGACGGCGCGCGATATTAGTGTGCGGGGTATGCAGATTGTCATTGAGCAGCCGGTGGCGGTCGATACGAAAATGATGCTGGAGTTTGTTTTGTCGAAAATTTCCACGCCGGTCGGCATTAGGTGCCGTGTTATTCGCGTAGAAGAACTGCGGGAATACGAGTACCGGATCGGGCTGCTCTTTGAAGATATCCAGAACGATAACCGGGATGCGGTGATCGCCCGGATCGATGCGATGGATATCGTGAAGCTGCTCTATGCGACCGCGCAGAAAAAAGCGTCGGATTTGCATTTGACCTATAATTGCCCCCCGACGCTGCGCGTGTATAACCGTCTGGAGCCGTTGCCCCTGGATCCCTTGGGTGCCGGGGAATTAAAAGACATGATCTACAGCATGCTAACCGATGAGCAAATCTCCCGGTTTGAAAAATTTCGCGAATTGGATTTCGCGTTTTCCCCCAATCCGGATTTGCGTTTTCGCGTTAATTTGCATTTTCAGCGCGGTAACGTCGAGGGGACATTTCGTTTGATTATGCCGGAAGTCAAAACGATGCAGGAATTGGGGTTGCCGAGCGTGGTGGAGGAATTGGCGCTGAAAAAACGCGGGATCGTGGTGATTGCCGGCCCCACCGGCAGCGGCAAAACCACGACATTGTCGGCGATGATCGACATCATCAATCATCAGGAAGAATCGGTGATTATTTGTCTGGAAGATCCGATTGAATACGTGCATAAAAACATCCGGTCGATCATCAAGCAGCGGGAAGTCGGCTCCGATACGCTTTCTTTTTCCGTGGCCTTAAAAAAATCGTTGCGGCAGGATCCGGATGTTATTGTCGTGGGTGAGTTGCTTGACCCGGAAACCGTCCGAACCGCGATAACCGCCGCGGAAACCGGGCATCTCGTGTTGACGTCGCTGCATGCTCCGGATACCGTGCAGGCGGTGGACCGTTTAATCAGCATCTTTCCGCCGCAGCAGCGTCATCAGGCGTGTATTCAACTGGCGAACAGCTTGCAGGGAATAATTACGCAGTGTTTGGTTCCCAAAAAAGACCGGGAAACGCGGGTGATTGCCACCGAGGTGATGATTGCCACCGATGCCATACGCAACCTGATTCGCGAGGGGCAGACCATCCAGATTTCCTCGGCGATTCAGACCGGTGCCCGTTTTAAAATGCACACAATGGCGGAAAGTTTAAAGCGATTATATTATAATAAGCTCATTGCGCGCGAGACGGCGATTGATTACTGTCCGGAATTAGCGCAAATTTTAACTTGACACTTTTTGTCGGTGTATGGTAATATTTTACCGTACTTATTGAAAAAAGGGGGGATACGAAAATGATTGATCGAACGCTTGAAGAAAAAATAAAGCAAGTAAAGGAATTTATTGACCTTTGGGCGTCTTTCTATAATACCTATAAAAAAGCTGCCGGGCAACCGTCGTTTACCGATGAAGAAGAAAAGAATTTTCTGGAACTCAAAAGTACGTTGGCGCGAAAATATCAGGCAATGATGGACTCCATGGGATTAAAGCCGACCGCCGAGGATCGGACATTTGACGTTATTTCTCAGGTGATGAGCCTGAAGAGTATTCCGAATCTTTCTCCGCTGCAAATTGAAAAATTGGAGAATGATTGGCATAATTCTTATATAACGCTTAATAAAATAATGGGTTCGCTGGAAAACAAACGTAATGAATTGGCAAAAGTCAATGTGCTGGGCAAGCAAATGAGCAAGCTGTTGATGAATCCGTTCGTGACGCTGTTGCTGTTACTCTTTTTGATTAGCGGTATTTACGCACTGGTAAAAAATGTATGGAAATAGACAGAGCCGGACGCGTGCGTGCGGATGAGCGGGGTGCCGGAAAAAGTTTCGCGGGGTAAGAGTATAAGAGCGTCCGGACCCTGGAATGAGACGGGTGATGCAGTGAGTTGGGCATAAAGGCGCTGGGGATAAACAGCCGAGCGTTTGGTGCGGAAAAGGAGGCTGCTGCTGATGACAAAAAAAGACATCGTAATGAAAATTTCCACCGCTGAAACAGAGTTGAAACAGCAGGATATTAAGCACGTCGTGCAAAAAGCGTTGGATGTGATCATCGAAGGTTTGGTACAGGGACAGACCGTGGAATTGCGCAATTTCGGCATCTTTAAAATTAAAGAACGCCGCGGCCGCACCGGGCGGAATCCCCGCACGGGCCAGACGGTTCCGGTGCCGCCGAAAAAAGTGGTTATTTTTAAGCCGGGTTTGGAAATGAAGAAGCTGGTCAAGTGATTCAGCGCGAAAGCAACGTATGTACGGGAAACCCCACCCGCCTGTGGTGGGTTTTCTCTTTCTCTGGACGACGATGAGACAAACGACATTAAAAGGCGTTGAAGATATCCTGCCTGCCGATATCCACCGCTGGCAGTTTTTGGAGCAGCAGGCCGATGAGGTTTTTTCCCGGTGCGGTTATCAGCAAATTAGAATTCCGATCATCGAGCCCGCGCAGTTGTTTGTGCGCAGCATCGGCGAACAGACCGATATCGTGGAAAAAGAAATGTATTCATTTACCGACCGCGGCGAGCGGCAGATCTGCCTGCGTCCGGAGGCAACTGCGTCCGTCGTGCGGGCGTACCTGCAGCACCAATTTGACGGGCAGGGCGGCTGCGCGCAATTTTATTATTACGGGCCGATGTTCCGGGGTGAACGGCCGCAGGCGGGGCGTCAGCGGCAATTTCACCAAGTGGGCGTTGAGGCGATCGGTTCGTACAGCCCCTTGCTGGACGCGGATGTCGTGATGACGGCGCTGCGTTACATCGAGTGTCTTGGCCTGCGCCGGTACCGGCTGCAGTTGAACAGCGTCGGTTGTCCGGAGGATAAAACAAACTATGCGCAACAGTTGCGGGATTTTCTCTCCGGGCAGCGGAGCGGGCTTTGTGAAAGCTGTGTGAGCCGGCTGGAGCGCAATGTCTTGCGCGTGCTTGATTGCAAAAACAGCGCCTGCCGTCAAATTATCGCTTCTGCGCCGCATATCGAACACGCGCACTGCGCGCAATGCCGGGAGCATTTTGCCGCGGTGCAGGAAATGCTGCGTAGTCAAAAGGCGGAGTTTGAAATTAATCCGTACCTGGTGCGGGGGTTGGACTACTATACGCGTACGGTTTTTGAAATACCGCACGGGCAATTAGGCGCGCAGAACGCGATTTGTGCGGGCGGCCGTTACGATAATCTGGTGGCGGAGTTGGGAGGCAGCCCCGCCGGCGCGGTCGGCTTTGCCTTCGGCATGGAACGACTGCTGATCGCTTTGGAAAGCGAATCGACCGCGATCTCGGAAAAAACGCGGCCGCTGGTCTATGTCGCCGGGTTGGGAGTCGTGGCAATGCGCGCGGTTTTTTCCATCGTCCAGGAAATTCGCGCGCAGGGAGTGGCGGCGGTTTTTTCCTATGAAGAACGGTCGTTGAAGTCACATTTAAAACGCGCGGATAAACTTAAGGCAAACCATGCGGTGATTATCGGCGAAGAAGAACTCGCATCCGGGACCATCCTGGTGCGGGACATGCGCCGGAGCATCCAGCAATCGATCCCCTCCTCCCTTTTGCGGTCAGCTCTTGAAATTTGAAATATTCGCCGGTAATTTTTTTTAACCTACGATACGTTTGCGGTATGATTGCGTTGGGCTTCAGCGCGCGCCGTTTTCCACGCTGCCGGTAATTTCGACGGCCAGCATTGGGGTGCGTGAGTTTTGGAATAACCCGGATATTTCACCTTCTTGGTGAAATATCCGGGTTATTGCGGTTTACGCTTAATTCAAATTTCAAGGGCTGACCCTGTCGTCGCTGTCGTCGGGGACGGTTTTGCCGTAATTGTTGTGCTCTGGTTCTCGGTCGCGTTTCGTTTGGGAAACGACGAGATCGTTGAGCGCCGGTTTCGTCGCGCGGGCATAGCAGATCAGGAGCAGCACGATAGTTTTATTAATTTTTCCCCGGTTGGCCTCTTCAAGCAGCAAGTCCAGCGCAGCACGCATGGTATAGGGTTGTTTACGGTACGGGCGGCGTGATATAAGCGCGTCGAGCATATCGACAACGGCGATAACCTGAGAATACTTGCTCATGCGCGTGGTGCGCAGCGGATAACCGGAACCATCGAGGCGTTCGTGATGCTCGAAACAGGCCGCGGCATAGGTGCGGTAGTTTTTGCCGCAATAATACCGCACCATCAGGTACCCGATAAGCGGATGCGTTTTCATAATAAGGAATTCCGCGTCGGTCAAGGGTGTTCGTTTGTTGAGAATGGAAACCGGAATTTTGGCTTTGCCCAAATCATGGATGACCGCCAGCGCGGCCATGCGGTACGGGTCGAGATGCCCCGGGATTTGCCGATCTAACGAAATTTTGGTGGAAAGCAGCGCGGTAATGAGAATATGACGATAGGTATAATAATTTTTTTTCTTGAGCCGCACGAGTTCCGCGAGAATCGTTTCCGGTAATTGTACTCTGTTCAAGATGCGCAGGCAGGTTATGTTTTGCCGCGCCGGCATGAACATGGCCGCGTAACGGTGATCGCGCACGGATAACCATCCGTAGAGAGCGGGGAAGTGCGAATTGAACACAAGCGGATTTTTTGTTGCGCACGGGATACGGCGCGCAATAGCTTCGCATCGATGGTGGCGTTCGCCGGGAGGATGATGCGTCGGTGGAAATCATAAAGGATGAACGGCAGCTGCATGATCCTTCTTCCGGTACCGGCGGCCGCCTCGCTATCGCGCGATCGATTGTTCGACAGACGCCTCGCACCGATAAAAGCCGGGCAGGAGGCGGTTATTGCGTCCCGGCGTTTTCTTTTGAACAGCGCGTATAAAAATCACAGCGGGGACAGCAGAAATTTTCCTCATGTTTTTCTCCACGATACCACTTGGTATCGCAGGTCCAGAAAATCTGACAGCGGGTGCAGCAATGCAGCTGTTTTTCCATGGGAACCTCTTGATTGTTTTGATTAGTTTCCATTTTCGCCGCTGGGTCGTGAATCTGCGATTATTTTTTTTACCGCCACCGGATCAAAGACGAGGAAAAAACTGCCGTCGATATTTTTTTCGGGAATGGAAAAGAATGTGTCAATGAGCAATACTTTATTATCCGGACCGGCCATTTTTGCAAAGGCAATATTGAAGATTGTATCCAAGGTGCCGCAGACCAGATTGGGCGTGGAAAAAAGGATGATGGTTTTGGTAAACGTCGAGAGCGTCGCTAAATACGCGGAAATGACGATATTGCCGATTTCTTTCAGGGAAGAAACCCCGTATTCCGTGGCGCTGCCGAGTTCGCTGGGGTATTGTGAAATGCAATCAATAAGGCTGTATGCGCTTTTTTCGGGAAACATGAGTACGACATTCCCGCTCATATTGCCGAGGAGGTGAATGCTGACCCCGACAAGCACTTCCTGGGAACTGCTGATGGTCTTAGCGATTTGGTCGATGTCGACGAGTTTGAGATCCGGGATACGCAAGTCGATTTTTTCTTTAATGACTTGGGAAAGGGCGACCGTCGCATTGCCTGTGCATATATGGCCGACTTCTTTTAACAAATCGATGCAGTAATCGTCAAAAACCACAGACTCTTTTTTGTCGTCGACGTTGGCATTGTCCATGGAACGGCTTCCTCCTTACCTTCCGGCGCATTCATTCATGAAACGTAGATAGCCGGAAATAATGCCGGCACTGTCCGTATTTGTTGCCACGCTGGGCATATTTGAAAAAGGCAAACGCCTTTGTTCGTTTCTGCGGCAGGAGTTAGAAGCACACTCTATTCCGGAGTGTGAACATAGATGTGTCCGAATTACCTCCTTGTCCGTGCACAAAATCCTTTTTGCCGTTAACTATAACATAAAGTCAATCATACTGTCAAATGAATTTTCTCATGCGGTCAGACTCGGTCAGTCCCCGGTAAAATAATTGCAGACAGGTTTGACATCCGAAACTTGATTCTATATAATATG